>VGTA01000112.1 GCA_016874875.1 Deltaproteobacteria bacterium
CTGAGGGGCGCGCGGGCGGCGAGCGGCGTGCACGGGCTCATTCAGACTCCGACTTCAGCGTGAGTCCCGCTCGGCGGCGAGCCTCTCTCGGCGGCGAGCCTCTCTAAGAGCATGTTTAGCGACCCCGCGCAAGGCGCGCGTGAAGGCGCGCGGGCGCCACGCGCCTCCCACCTCAAGGCCCCTTGAGGAGCCACCCCCCCGCGATGAGCATCGCGCCGAGCGCCGCGCCGAGCGCCGCGCGCCGCGGGCCGGGGGGCAGGAGGCGGGGCAGGGGCCACGCCTGCTGTCCGAGGAAATCGCGCGGCAGCTCCTCCTCGCCCCGAAAGCCGATTCGCGCGGGGGGCGCGGCGGGCAGATAGGCGGTGCCGAAGAGCCAGTCCCAGCAGCTGAAGATGACGCCAAAGTTCACCGCGTCGGCGCCCTCGCGGTGGTAGTCGTGGTGCCACAGGTGCATGCGGGGGCCGTTGAGCACGTAGCGGAGGGGGCCCCAGGCGAGGTCGAGGTTGGCGTGGTTGAGGTGCCCGGCGAGCGTGCCGGCGACCGCGTGGAGGAAGACGACCTCCTCGCTGAACGAGAAGAACGACAAGGGGAGGTAGAGGGCGGCGCGGTAGACCACCACCTCGGTCCACTGGAAGCGAAAAGAGGCGAGCCAGTCCATCTCGCCGTCGCGGACGCTGTGGTGCACCTTGTGGAGCTCCCACAGCCACGGGGCGCGGTGGAGCGCGCGGTGGACGCACCACTGCAGCAGGTCGATGACCAGCAGCGCCACCACCGCCTGCGCCCACAGCGGCCACCCCGCCGCCGCCCCCCGCTGCAGGGGGTCGAGCAGCTCGGCGCGCTCGAGGAGCGGGTCGAGGCGCGGCAGCACGTGCGTCCGCGCCACCCCGTAGAGGATCACGCCGAGCAGATGCCCGTTGAAGGTGATGTAGAGGAGGTCACCCCAGAGGCGCGCCCGGCGCGCGCGCTGGGCGGGGCGCCACGGGCGCAGGCGCTCGAGGGCGGCGACGGCGAGCGAGAGGAGGGCGAGGGCGAGGGGGTAGCGCATGGTGGACCGGGGGCGGGGGCACTGGGACAGGGACAGGGCAGGGAGCACAGATAGCGGTGTGCCGCCGCACAAAATCTGACTAAATACGCTCCACACGACCCACGCGCGCGCCCACCGCCGCACGCCCCCCCCCCCCCCCTTCCCCTCCGCCCCCCTTCCCCTCCGCCCCCCTTCCCCTCCGCAGGAGTCTCCCTCATGTTTGACCACATCATACGCGCCGGCAAGATCTACGACGGCAGCGGGCGCCCCGCCTTCACCGGCGACGTCGCCCTCAACGGGGGCGTGATCGCCGCCGTCTCAGAGCGCCGCCTCCCCGACGCCGCGCGGCGCGAGACGCGCGCCGACGGGCTCATCGTGACGCCGGGCTTCGTGGACGTGCACACACACTTTGACGCGCAGGCCACCTGGGACGAGGAGCTGACGCCGTCGAGCGCCCACGGCTGCACCACGGTGGTGATGGGGAGCTGCGGCGTGGGCTTCGCTCCGGCGGCCCCCGACCGCCACGACTGGCTGATCTCGCTGATGGAGGGCGTGGAGGACATTCCCGGCGCCGCCATGCACGAGGGGATCAGCTGGGGGTGGGAGGGCTTCCCCGAGTACCTCGACGCCCTCGAGCGCCGCCGCTTCACGATGGACGTGGGCACGCAGGTCCCCCACGGCGCCCTGCGCGCCTACGTGATGGGCGACCGCGGCGCGCGCAACGAGGAGGCCACCCCCGCCGACATCGCAGAGATGGGGCGCCTCGTGGAGGAGGGGCTCCGCGCCGGGGCCCTCGGCTTCTCCACCTCACGCACGCTCCTCCACAAGGCCACGAGCGGCGAGCTCGTCCCCGGCACCTTCGCCGCCCGCGACGAGCTCCTCGGCATCGCCGACGCGGTGGCGCGCTGCGACCACGGCGTGATTCAGGTGGCGTGCGAGCACGCGCGGGTGCCCGAGGAGCTGTCGTGGATGGAGGAGGCGGCGCTCAAGACGGGGCGCCCCGTGACCTTCAACCTCTCGCAGGTGGACGCCAGCCCCGACCTGTGGCGCGAGGTGCTCGCCGGGCTCGAGGCCGCCAGCGCGCGGGGCGCGCAGCTGTGGGCGCAGGTGGCGGGGCGCGCCATCGGGATTCTGATGTGCTGGCGCGGCACCGCGCACCCCTTCGCCCTCCACCCCACCTTCCTCAGCCTCGCCGCCCGCCCCTGGCCCGAGAAGCTCGCCGCGCTGCGCTCCCCCGAGGTGCGCGCGCGCCTGCTCGCCGAGGAGCCGGTGCGCGTGGGGCCCTTTGAGACGTTCGTGACGCAGACCTTCAGCAAGATGTTCGCCTTTGAGGGCGACGTGGACTACGAGCCGGGCGCCGCGCAGAGTCTGGCGGCGCGGGCGACGCGCGAGGGGCGCTCCCCCAAGGAGCTCGCCTACGAGGCGCTGATGCGCGGGGCGGCGGAGGGCGACGGCGAGGGCTTCTTGTACTTCCCGCTGTTCAACTACAGCGGCGGCTCGCTCGACGTCCTGCGCGAGCTGCACCTGCACCCCCGCACGCTCATGGGCCTGAGCGACGCCGGCGCCCACTGCGGCGCGATCTGCGACGGCGGCATGCCCACCTTCATGCTCTCCTACTGGGGGCGCGACCGCGCCGCGGGCATCCCCCTCGAGCGCCTCGTCCGCCGCCAGACCCGCGACACCGCCTTCACCTTTGGGCTGCACGACCGCGGGCTGCTCGCGCAGGGCTACCGCGCCGACCTCAACCTCATCGAGCTCGAGCGCCTCGGCGTGGACCGCCCGCGGATGGCCTACGACCTCCCCGCCGGCGGCCGCCGCCTCGTGCAGGGGTCACGCGGGTATGTGGCCACGCTGTGCGCGGGGGCGGTGACGCGCGCGGCGGGCGAGTTCACGGGGGAGCGCCCGGGGCGCCTGCTGCGGGGGGCGCGGGGGGCGCGCGTTGCGCTGTGAGCGCGCGCTGCCTCGCGCGCTGCCTCGCGCGCTGCCTCGCGCGCTGCCTCGCGTGCTGCCTCGCGCTCTGCCTCGCGGCGCGCCCCGCGAGCGCGCAGCGCGACCTGAGCGCCAACCGCCGCGCGTGGCTACAGCGCGCCCTCTCGTGCTCTCAAGAGATCGAGCAGAGGCGCTATAACGAGCACCTGCTGAGCACCTTAGACGGCGCATCGGAGGAGGTCAGCGTCAGCCACCAGCACCGCGCGACCATCGCGCGTCAACAGCTCGACGCCCTAGACCGCCGCGAGCGCGTGGCGCCAGACCAGTGTGCCGCGGTCCTCACCGCCGCCCTGCAGGAGGCGCGTGAGCGCGGCGACTGGCCTCGCGCGGAGCTTGAGCTGATCTTCGCGCGTCACAGGGCGCTCACCCCCCCTGACCCCAACAACAAGAGCTACGCGCTCACACCGCGCGAGTACCTCCAATATCCGCAGCTCAACGAGGAGATCGACGCCGTCCCCTCAAGCCAAGAGCTGCGCGCGGCGCTCAAGGAGCAGCTCTGCGCGGAGCTCAAGAGGATGTTCGAGCGCGAGGAGGGCATCTCCGCCGAGCTCTCCGCCGTGGGGGGCGGCGAGGTGCTCGGGCCGGACCCCAAGTGCACGCGCCCGGGCGCCGCCTATGATGAGCTGCGTGAGGCGGCGGCGCAGCAGCTGAGCTGGCTCAGCGAGCAGGCAGACCAGGAGCTGAGCGCGAGGAGCTGGCAGGGGATCGTGGACAACCCCATCGACAGAGAAGAGTCCCCCGTCGCCCTTGAGGAGCGCCTCGCCGCCCACAAGCGCGGCGCTCGCGGGCGCAAGCGCGAGGCGCGCGCTCGAGTAGCGCGCTGGATCTCCAAGGGGCGCGCGGCGCCCGCGGGGCGCTGGGTGACCTCGAAAGATTACACCCTCGACATCTCTCCACCGTGGAGAGCGTGGAGCGTCGAGAAGATCACGTCAGGCAGCGCGCGGGTGCGCGTTGGCAAGCTCAGTGACGTGATGGACGCCGATGACGGCGAGGGCAGCGACGGCGGCGGTGGCGCCATCGTGCAGCTCAAGGTCGCCTCGGGCGCCCCGCTGCTCCTCACGCTTGAGGTGACGGGGCCCTTTTTGGGCATCTTCCGCCGCTCTTACACCTGTGAGCTCTCTGTGAGCGCCCTGGCCCTCAGGTCGCTGCGCTGGAGGAGCCTCTCGCGTCAAAGGGTCCGCTGCGAGCCGTGCGTCGGGAGCGCAGTGAGGGTGCGGTATGATCTGTATCGTGAGGTGAGGCGCGTTGAGGAGGAGGGCGAGTGACGGTGAGCTGGAGCGTGGCAGCTCATCCTCGGATGGGGGCTCTCGATTTTATTTTCGTTTTATTTTTTATTTTCGTTTGAATCTGAATATCTATCTCTGAGCTGCGTTTCGCTGTGCGGCGTAAAAATTGACGCCATTAGCATGCACCGCCAAACAAAATGGCAGAATTTGGTTTAAAATGAATTCATTCTTTGATATGGTGTCTAGGTTTACCCCCATCAACACTGAGGATGACAGTGACTGGAAGGAGATCATGCGCTATCGCAGCCGTGACGACGGGGGGATCGCCTTCAGCAAGAAGACCAAGCCCGTGATCGACATCTGCTACGCTCACGACTTCCTCCCGCTGATCCGTGAGGGCTTTGAGCAGAACACGGATCAGATCAGGCTCGATCCCACTGATTTCCATGTCATTATCAACGCTGAGCTCTTTGAGCGTCTCGCTCACTACTACAATGAGCTCGATTACAACGACAGCGGCCCTCAGGAGCGCTACACCCTCCCGGGAGGACACGTCGCCTCCGTCTGCATCGACGAGTTGATTCCGCTCATCATGAAGGGTGACGAGGCGGATGTGGTAGTCGCCTACTACTGCTACATCAGCGCCTCCAAGCCAAGGTTTGAGTCGGAGGAGTTCGCGGTCTTTGTGCTCAATCCGCTGATCGGTTTCACCTTTGTCAACGAGCTGAGCGCCTTGGGCCTCATCCGTCGCCAGCTCCTCTGTGGCGGTGCAGCATAGAGCAGGAGGCCGCTGCGGCGCGTTGAGCTCGCTGAGGTGTCTTTAAGGGGAAGGGCGGGGCGTTGAGGGGGCGACTCACCTCAACACGAGCAGGAGCGCCCCCATGCCACACCCTCCCATTCAGCAGCCCTGCCGCCGCCCCGCGCGCGCCCTGCGCGCCGCGCGCCGCCTCGCCCTCACCTGCGCCCTCGCCTGCGCCCTCAGCCCCGCGCTCCCCACGAGCGCGCTCACGCCCCTCAGCCCCAAGCCCGCGCAGGCCTTCCTGCCCGCCGCGCCCGTGGTCATCGAGCTGGCGGCGCGAGAGGGGCTCCTCGCCCTCGCCGAGCTGGTGCTCGAGCGCGCGGGCGCCCTCGACCTCATCAAGAGCGTGGGGGTGGAGCTGATCGCGGGCGCGGGGCGCTATGTCAGCGAGCTCGTCCCCCTCATGGAGCCCGCGGTGCGCGAGGGGCTCTGCCTGATCGCCCCAGGGCGCTGCGGCGGCGGCTGGCTCGAGCAGGGGCTTGAGCTCCTCCGGCGCGAGGGGATGTCTATGCTGCTGCCGATGACCCTCGCCGCGGCGCAGAGCAGCCGCGATCAGCACGCGGAGGTCCTCGCGGGGCTCGCGCAGCTCTCCACGCAGGCCTCCCTCGGCGGGCTCATCTCTGGGGGGCTCGCTGTGCTGTCGATCCTTCAGCGCGAGCGGCGCGCGCAAGAGCTGGTGAATCTCGTCACGCGCCACCATCGCGAGGCGCTCGTCAAGCTCGACGGCGAGATGGGCCGCCTCTCTGGGCTACTCAGCCAGCAAATCAGCACCCTCTCGCGCCTCGAGCGCGACCACGCCGATGAGCTCGCCTCGCAGCTCGAGGAGGCCCTCAGGTGCTTCGAGCGCATCTCCTCGCGCTCGATGCCGGCGCAGCTCAGCGCCTGCCTCACGCAGACGGGCGAGGCGCAGACGCGCCTGCGGCAGCGCGGCTACTGGCCTCGCCTCGAGCTACAGCTCCTTGAGGTCGAGCTGCGCCTGCTCTCGCTCATGCCCGCCGAGCACCTCAACCCCAAGGAGCTCCGAATCGTGTGGCGAGACATCTCGAGCCTCGCGAGTCCCGCCGCGCGCCTTGAGGCGCTCGACGCCGCCGCCTGCGCCGAGCAGGGGGGGGCGCGCGCCCCTCGCGGCCTCCTCCGCGAGGAGCGCGGGGGCCCCGCGCCGTCGGGCGGGTGTGAGCCGCGCGGCTGGCTCGGCGAGGGGCTCGCGCGCGCCCTCAGCGCGCCGCGTGACCTCCTCAGGGCTGAAGACGACGGGCGCTTTGAGGAGCTCTACGCCTCCCTCGAGGGGCAGATGATGAGCTCGCTCGGACTCACGCGCGAGGAGCTGCGCGCCCTTGAGGTGGGGGAGGGGCGCGCGCAGATGGCGCGGCGGTTCGCCCGCAAGTGGGTGGAGGAGGCGCTGCGCGAGCTCCAGGAGGGGCGCGCCGGCACCCTCAGGCTGCGGGTGGCGCTGACCCCCTTGCTCGCGGGGCGAAGTTTAAGCGTGGAGTTCGCGAGCGATGACGCCCCGCTCAGCGCCGAGAAGCCCTCAGATGACCACTACCAGATGAGCAACTCGCGCCTCAGCTATATGGTTGAGCTCCCCTTGAGGGGTCAGTCCTTCAGCGCCCAGGTGACCCTCACGAGCGTCGGGTACCTCTATGACTCTCACGCCACTTGCGCGCTGACCCTGAGCGCCGCGGATGTGGCCAACCTCGCGCGGCGCGCGGAGCCCCTTGAGGGCGTGATGAGCTGCTATGACGACAGCGGCGACATGTACACCAGCGGCGTCCGCTACTCCCTGCGCAGCTTCTTCCGCGCGGGCTGAGTGCGCTGAGAGCGATCCTAAAAATGATCCTAAAAATGGTCCTGAGCGCGATTTGAGGGGCAGAGCTGTCCGCAGCGCCCCTCGCGCCGCGTCTTAGGCCAAGAGCGCGCCGCGAGCGCCTCTCTCCACCCGCTCGCTTGACTTGACCCGCACACCGCTCAAAGGAGCCGTCTATGCGTCATCACGCCCTCAACATCCGCCGCCCCGCACACACCAAGCCGCCCCGCGTCGCCCGCGCGCCCTCTCTGCGCTCGCTCGCCCTCTGCACGCTCACCCTCTGCGCGCTCGCTTTGACGTGCTGTGCCCCCGCCGCCGCCCACGCCTCCCCGAGCTGTGATGAGCTCGCGCGTACAGGGAGCTCGCTGTGGCTGAGCGGCGCGAAGCTCGATGATGTGATTGCAGCTGGGCTCAAGAAGGGGCTCACGTACGCTAAAGATAACAGTATTGAGACCCCCGCCGCGCTCCAGGCGTCCGTCAACAACTACGTGAGGCTCGAGCTCGCGCAAGACCTCTTGAATCAGGTCTCTCACTCGCTCCAGCTCGAGGGCTGCCGCGCCCCCTCCGCGCAAGAGCTCGCGCCGAGCATGTTCTTGGTGGAGGGGGAGTACGCGCTCACGCCGCTCCACTCGGGCGTGGTGGTTGGGGTTAGCTCAGGCGTGGTCGCGAGCGGGGTGAGCGCGGCGGGGGTGGCGGCGTACGCGATCCTCACCGCGGGCGCCTTGAGCACCGCCTTGGCAGGGGGGGCGGCGGCGGTCGGCTCCGCGGCGGTGGTGCCGTCGGCGACCTTGATGGCGATCGCCGCGGTGGGCGGGGTGGTGGGGATGAGCGCTTGGTATTATTGGAACAAGAGCTCAAGGCAGGCGCAGGCGGATCAGTACAAGGGTGGAGTGCTGCGCGCGCTGAGCGAGCGTGTGCGCTCTGGGGTGCTCGCGAGGGAGCTCGCGGAGCCGATACGGCGTGGTATGTGATCGTTTTGACGTGACGACGCGCTTGACGTCTTCATCAATACCCTCCGCTACCACTATCAACGGCGCTATTTACCTTTCGTAGTTGATGTAACCAGATCACAGCCCAAGAACATGAGATCGAAGGGCTCAAAGAGAGGCTCAACAAGACCTCGAGAAACTCGCACAAGCCGCCCTCAAGCGACCCGCCATCCCGCAAGCCCAAGGCGCCGCCCAAGGAGAATGGAAAGCGAAAAGGCGGTCAAAAAGCACACCATGGCGCCCAGCGTCAGCTGCTAGAGCCGACGGAGACGGTGCACAAAGAGCCGGAGAGGGGATGCGCTTGCGGAGGAGAGTGGGTCAGAGAGGGAGAGTGCGAGATCTTTCAGGTGATCGACCTGCCGCCCAAGCTGACGCCGGAAGTGACGAACTTCCTGATCAGCACATATCGGTGTAGCGGGTGCAAGGCGACCCACAAGCCCGGCTACCAACCCACGCTCCGCTACAGCCCCTACGGCCCGCGCCTACACGCCTTCGTCAGCGAGCGCGGCGAGCGCGAAGTGTACTGCCCTAGGGT
>VGTA01000113.1 GCA_016874875.1 Deltaproteobacteria bacterium
GTGGGGTCATGGGGAGAAAAGTAGGGGGGGGGGGGGTGTAGGAATATAGGTGCTAATATAGGTCTAATATAGGTGCCAGGCTCTTATTATGTATCCTCAAAACAAAGAGATTTCATCAATCACCTCAAGCGCCTCAAGCGCCGCCCTCAGCCGCCCCTCCCCCGCCCCCCCCACCACCACATAAGGCGCCCCCAGCGCCCGCAAGCGCCCCTCACACGCCCCAAAAAAGCGCACCCGCTCCTCACGCGCCGGCTGATAGCGCGCCGGGTCGCCCACCCACGGCAGATCGGGGCGGAGGAGGAGATAGAGGTCAAAGCGCTCCTCAGCGCGCCAGCGGTCGAGGTCGGGGGGGGGCCCCTCACAGAGCGCCTCCGCCCACACCCCCGTGAGCAGCACCCCCGTGTCAGAGAAGAGCCAGCGCGCCCCGCGGTCGGCGGCAGCGCGCTCGATGTGGGCGCGGAGGAGCGTCTGCGCGGCGGCGATCCGCTCAAAGTGGGCGGCGCGGAGCGGCGGCGCCCCGCCCTCTGCGAGCGCCTCGAGGTACACGCGCGCCGCCTCGGGGACCACCGCCGCGCCCTCCCCGCGCGCCTCGAGCGCCGCGCGCAGCGCCGCGCAGAGCGTGCTCTTGCCGGCGGACTCGGGGCCGAGCACGCAGACCGCGCGGGGGCGGGCGGCGGGCGCAGGCGCGAGGGGTGTAGGCGCGAGGGGCGCGGGGAGGCGCTCAAAGCAGGAGACGAGCGCCTCGCGCAGCTCAAAGCGCGCGAGGTCGAGCTGCTCAAGCGCCCGCGCGGGGCTCGGCGGCGCGAGGTCGGCGCGCCCGGCGCGGCGCAGGGCGGCGCGCGCCTCGTCGTCGCAGAAGCGCGCGTCGGTGGCCTGCAGCAGGTCCACGCTCCGGTAGAGGGCGAAGCGCTCAGGGCCGCTGAGGCGGCAGAGCGCCATCAGCGCGAGGCGCCCGCGCGGCGTGAGGCGCTCGGGGGCGGCGTGGCGCGCCTCCCACTCCTCGGGGGTGAGGTCGCGCAGCGGCAGCCCGCGCGCGCGCAGGCTGAGGAGGAGGTCGCTGAGACTCACGCCGGGGCTGTTGGCGAGATGAAAGACCCTCAGCCCCGGGGTGAGCGCCTCGGGGGAGGCGCTGAGGGCGGCGAGCGCCTCGGCGGCGTAGTCCACGGGGGTCATGTCCACCGCGAGCCGCGCGCGCTCCCCCCACCCCGGCGCGCCCCCGAGGTCGAGCAGCCCCCCCACGAGCTCCCCCAAGAAGTCCCGCGGCGCGCTCACCCCCGCCGCGCTCGCCGTGAGCAGCCCGAGGCGGAAGACGGTGACGGGCAGGTCGCGCAGCTCAGGGCTCCACAGCAGGCGCTCCGCCACCCACTTGGTCTGCGCGTACCCCCCGTAGACGCGCCCCACCCCGAGCAGGTCGTCGCGCTCGCGCAGCGCCCCCGCGCGCTGCTCCGTGGCCACGAACACCGAGAGCGTGGAGCAGTAGAGCAGCGCCTTGGGGCGCCCCGCGCGGGCGAGCGCGAGGGCGTGGAGGAGCCCCCCCACGTTCACGGGGGCGAGCGCCTCGTAGGCGCGCGTCATGTGCACCTCGGCGGCGCAGTGGAGCACGTGGGTGACGGAGGTGGAGAGGGCGCCCCAGCGCCCCTCGGGGAGCCCGAGGCGCTCGCGCGCCACGTCCCCCGCCACGGCGCTCAGGCGCTCCTCCTCAGCGGGGCGGAGGTCGAGGGCGGCGCGGGCGAGGGCGGCGCGGAGGCGGTCGAGGGCGGCGGCGTCGTCCGCGGCGCGCACGAGCCCCACCACCCGCGCGGCGGGGTGCGCGCGCAGGAGAGCGCGCGCGAGGTGCGCCCCCAGGAACCCCGCCGCCCCCGTGAGCAGGAAGCAGGGGGCGCCCGCCGCGTGAGGGGGCTCCTCCGCTCGCGCCGCGCCGCGCGCCACCTCTTGGGTCGCCTCTTGGGTCGCGCCCTCCACTTGCGCGAGCCACGCGGGGAGCGCCGCGAGGCGGGCGAGGTCGTCCACCGCGCGCCCCTCCCCCCCGTCGAGCCCCGCGCGCAGGGCGGCGGCGGCGAGGAGGGGGGTGGGGGCGCGGCTCAGGAGCGAGAGCGTGATGTGCAGCCCCCGCGCCTGCGCGCTCGTCACCAGCTCGATCAGGGCGAGGGAGTCGCCCCCGCGCGCAAAGAAATCCGTCCCCTCGTCCGCCGCCACGCCCCCAAGCGCCCGCCCCCAGAGGTCCACCAGCGCCGCCGTGAGCCCCCCCGCCCCCGCCGCGCTGAGGAGGTCTGGGGGGGGAGCGGAGGGGGCGGCGCGGAGGGGGGTGAGCGGCGAGGCGGGCGCGCCCTCCTCAAAGAGCGCGCGCAGCGCCGCGTAGTCCACCTTGTGGGAGGGCAGGCGGGGGAGGGCGGGGAGCGCGCGCCACCGCGTGGGGAGCAGCCAGCGCGGGAGGCGCGGCGCGAGCCAGCGCGTGAGCGCCTCCGCGCCCGCCTCCGCCCCCGCCTCCGCCCCCGCCTCCGCGGGGCGCCACACCACCGCCGCGCACAGGGCCGTCGCCTGCGCCCCGCCCCACTCGCCGCGCGCGCCGCCCACCCCAAAGACGGCGGCCTCCTCCACGCGCGGGTGCGCGCGCAGCGCCTCCTCCACCTCCTCCGGCGCCACGAGCGCCCCCGCCACCTTGAGCTGGCGGTCGAGACGCCCCACAAAGACCAGCCGCCCCTCCACGGCGCGCACGAGGTCGCCCGTGCGGTACCAGCGCGCCCCCTCTGCCCACACAAAGCGCGCCGCCGTGAGCGCCGGGTCGGTGTAGCCCTCCGCGAGCGTCTCGCCGCCGATCCACAGCTCCCCCTCGCCGCCGCGCGCCCGCGCGCCGTCTCGCCACAGCGCGTACTCCACCCCCGCGAGCGGCGCGCCGATGTTGGCGTCGCGCCACGCGCCCGGGTCACAGCGCACGAGGCTCGTGCAGATGGTCGCCTCCGTGGGGCCATAGACGTTCACGAGCCGCAGGCGCGCGGCCCAGCGGCGCATCACCTCGGGCGGCGCCGCCTCGCCCCCCACGGTGACGTGCTCAAGGCACGAGGGCGCCTCCGAGGGGTCGTAGAGCGACAGCAGCGCGGGGGGCAGGTCGATGTGCGTGACCCTGAGCGCCCCGAGGAGCCCCATGAGCCCCCGCGGCGCCCCCCCCGCCCCCTCCCCGAGCCCCTCCGCCACCACCAGCGTCCCCCCCGACAGCAGCGACACGCCCACGTCGGAGAGGCTCGCGTCAAAGAGCGGCGAGAGGAGCCACAGCGAGCGCGCGGCGGGGGAGTAGCCAAACGCCTCCACCTGCTGCGTGAGCACCAACGGCAGCCCCCTGTGCGGCACCCGCACCCCCTTGGGGCGCCCCCCGCTCCCCGATGTGTAGATCACATAGGCGAGGGCGCTGAGGTCGAGGGGGGCGCGGGGGCGGGGCGGGCGCGCGGGGGCGGGGGCGGCGAGCCACGCGAGGCGCACCTCGCCCGCCGCGTCGAGCTCAAGGCGCGCCGCCGCCCCCGCGTCCGCTAGCGACGCCGCCGCGCGCGCCGCGGGCATCCCCGCCACGAGCGGCACCGCCGCCACCCCCGCGCGCCAGCAGCCGAGCAGCGCCGCCACCCACGCCGCCCCCTTGGGGAGCCACAGCCCCACCGCGTCGCCTCCCCCCAGCCCCGCCGCCCCGAGGTCCACGGCCAAGCGCTCCGACCACGCGCGGAGCTGCTCGTAGGTCACGCGCCCCAAGACCTCCCCCCTCGGCGACGCGCGCTCCACCGCCACCGCCGCGGGGGCGCGCCGCGCGACCTCGTCAAAGCGCGCCACCACGTGCCCGCGCGCGCCCCCCGCGCCGCCCCCCGCGCCGCCCCCCGCCTCCACGCTACACATCTCGCGGCTGCGCGGAGCTGCGCCATGACCAGACGGGCGGGTGCCAGCCCACGATCAAGCCCGTCGAGAGCACGCAGGCGAGGCCGCCCACCAACAACGACGGCGTGAGACCGAGCAGGGAGGCGGCGAACGCCGCCTCGAGCTCCCCGAGGCGCGGGCCCCCCTTATTGAAGAGCGTGTTGAGCGCCGTCACGCGCCCGCGCAGGGCGTCGGGGGTGGCGACGTGGCTGATGGTGTTGCGGAACACAGAGCTCATCTGGTCCATCGCCCCCACCAGGGCGAGCGCGCCCATGCTCAGCCACAGACTCTCGCTCACCCCGAGCAGGGCGGTCCCCGCCCCAAAGCCGAGCGAGCCCAAGACCACCCAGCGGCCCTTGCGGTCGGGCTCGGGGAGCGCGAGGAGCGCCACCGACGCCAGCAGCCCCCCCGCCGCCACGGAGCTCGCCAGCAGCCCGTACCCGGCGGGGCCGAGGCCGAGCACCTCCTGCGCGTACACGGGCAGCAGCACCGTGGCCGCCGCCCAGAGGTTGGCGCAGAAGTCGAGGAGCGCCATGCTCACCAGCACGCGCGAGCGCCCCAAGAAGCGCGCCCCCTCCGCGAGCGCCCTCGCCGTCCCCTGCCCCACCTTCACCTCCTGCGCTAGCACCGCGTCGGGAATCACCGAGAGCGACGCGAGCACCGCGAGGAACGACACCCCGTTGAGTATATACACCCAGCCGATGTCCACCGACGACACCATGAGTCCCATCAGCGCCGGGCCCACGAGCTTGGCGGCGTTCTTGGACAGGGAGGTGAGGGTGAGGGCGGAGCTGAGGGCGTCGGGGGGCACGAGCTGCGGCAGGAGCGCCTTGCGCGCCGGCGCGTCAAAGGCGCTCGCGCCCTCCGTGAGCGCCGCCACCGCGTAGAGCGCCAGCGGCCCGCTCAGCCCGCCGAGCGAGAGCAGCCCGAGGGCGACGGCGAGGAGGCCCATGGCGGTCTGCGACCACAGCAGCATGCGGCGGCGACTCACGCGGTCGGCGAGCACCCCGCCGAGCAAGACCAGCGCCGCCATCGGCGCCAGCTTCACCGCCCCCATCACGCCGAGGGCGCCGAGGTCATGAGTGAGCTCATACACATGCCACAGCAGCGCGGTCTGCTGCATCTTGGTGCCCACCGACGAGCAGGTGTGCCCCACCCAAAAGATCAAGAAGGGGCGCTCGCGGAGGGCGCGCAGGCCGCCGGCCACCGGGCGCGCCCCGCCCGCGGGCGACGCGCTCACCGCTCAAACCTCCCCCCATCCGCGGCGTCGAGCGCGGGCGGCGCGGGCTGCGCGAGCCACTGGCGCTTCGTCTGCTCGGAGGGCGTAAAGCCATACGCGCGCTGCAGCGCCGCGCTGAGGGCGTTCATCTCCTCCACCACCTGCAGCTCAAGCGCGGGGTCCACCTCCGCCGCGGGCGGCGGCGTGAGCGTCTCCGCGCGCAGGCGCTCGGCGAGCGCGGCGAGCGCGGCGAGCGCCTCCGCCTCTGCGCCCGCCTCTCGCGCGCTGACCTCTCTCGCGCTGACCTCTCTCGCGCTGACCTCTCTCGCGCCGACCTCTCTCGCGCTGACATCTCTCGCAAAGAGCGCCGCGCGCTCACAGCAGCGGAGGGCGGCGCGCGGCGCCCGCGCCTCTAGGGCGCGCGCGAGGCGCCACTGCGCCTCAAACGACAGCCCCCACTCCTCAGGCTCGATCTGCAGCAGCCCATTGTACTCGATCTCGAGCTGAATGAAGGGCTCGCGGCGCCCCTCCGCCTCGCAGTGATCCAAGCACACGGCGTAGACGCGGCGGTTGTGGCGGTTGAGCACATAGATCTGGCGCTTCACGCGGCGCATCTCGAGGGCGAGGGGCTCTAGCGCGCTCAGGCGCCAGGTGTCGAGGCCCTGACTCTTCTCCTCTGTGCGCTTGAGCACCCCGCCCGCCAGCTTCTGCTTCTTGCCCTTGCTCACCAGCGAGGCGCGGCTGCCGCGGAAGCCCACGCGCCCCTTCTCGAGGCGCCCGAGGCCGGGCAGCTCCACCCCCTCAAGGTACCAGCGCACGCTCTCGGTCTGATAGCGCTCGATCACCTCAAAGCGCCCCGCCAGCTCCGCCGGCAGCGCGTACACGTCGAGGTGGTGCACGGAGAGCTTGGCCTCATACTCGTAGCCGGGCAGGTCGTTGTGGGTGGGCCAGCGCAGCAGGCGCTTATAGTGGTACTCCGCCATCCAGTACTTGGTGACCACGGGGAGGTGCTGCAGCGCCCGCAGCGCCTCGCGCAGCGCCTGCGGCGCCTCACGCGCCAGCTCCACGCGCACCTCTGACTCCCGCGCGAGGACCACGCCCGCCTCCGGGTGCAGGTACTCCACGTCGCGCTCGAGGAGCGCCGGCCCCTCCGCGTCGCCCACGCGCGCCACTCCCTCCTCCAGGGTAAAGCGCCACGCCACGCGCGGCACCACCGCCCCCGCCGCCACCCCAAACGCCTCCGCCACCAGCGCCGGGCACTCCGAGAGGCGAACGCCATCAAAGCGCTCGCGCGCCCCCCCCTCGCGCTCCAAGAGCAGCGCCCCGCGCGCCGCGGACCCCGGCAGCGCTGCCCCCCCCTCGCGCTCCTCGTCGTCACATCTAAACAGCGCGCTGGCCATCACGGGCAAGCTCAGGTCAACCGTGTTCCAGGACACCTCGACCAGCCGCCGTGCGCTGGTCACAGAGAAGGCGACCTGCGCGCTCAGGCGCTCGAGGCTCTCGAAAAGGAAGTGCGTGGTCTGCATAGGGCGATGGGGGGTCCTCGGCGCGTGGGTGGGCGCTGGTGGGCGCGGGCGGATGGGGGCGAATGAGGGCGAGCGGGGGCGCGCGGGGACGCGCGGGGACAAGCGGAGGCGAGCGGGAGCGAGCGGGGGCGAGCGGGGGCGCGCGGGGGTGCGCGGGGGCGCACTCTGCCATCACCGCGGCGCGCGCGCAAGGGCGAGGGTGCGGCGCTGAGCTCATTCTATGCCACACTCTGTCACACGCTTGTCACACAGATCGCCGCCCGCCGCTCGCCGCCCAGCCCGCCGCCGCATCTCAGCGCCCCTCAGCGCCCCTCAGCGCCCCTCAGCGCCCCTCCTGCCCCCCCTCACGCAGGCGCCCCACGAGCCCCGACGAGCGAGGCGTGTGGTTGAGGGCGCGGAGACTCAGCAGGGAGCCGTCGCCCACCAAGGTCACCGACGCCCTGCTGCGCGTGACCGCCGTATAGATCAGCTCGCGGCTGAGGAGCGGCAGACGCTGGGGGGGGAGGAGGAGGGCCACGTGGTCAAACTCAGAGCCCTGAGACTTGTGCACCGTCATCGCGTAGCAGTGCTCCACGCGCCCGGCGAGCGCCTCGAGCTCATAGGCGCGAAACCCGCCGCCGAGCTCAGGGAACACCGCCATCGGCGCCCGCCGCCCCCCCGCGGCGTCCACCCAGAGGACCAGCCCCTGGTCGCCGTTAAAGAGCATGCGGTCATAGTCATTGTGGAGCATCATCAGCGGCTCCCCCACCAAGAAGGGCGCCTCCGCCCCCGCCCGGCGCGCGAAACGGGCGTGGAAGCGCTCGTTGACCCGACTCACCCCCGCGTCGAGACTCTGCGTGAGGCACAGCACGCGCGCCCGCCCTAGGTGCGCGAACAGCTCGCCGAGCGCCGCGCGCTCCTCCTCCGCCACGCGGAGCCCGTCGAGGCGCCAGGCGCGCCCGCGCAGGGCGCGCACCCGCTCATCCCCATAGACAAACCGCTCCGCCCACCGATCGAGCAGGCGCCACTGCTCGGGCAGGTCGCACGAGAGCAGCGACACCCCCTCATAGGTGAGGTCCTCTGGGCGCGCCACCACACGCACCCACGGCGACGAGAGGCCCGCCGCGCCCCACACCTCCTCGCCGGCGCAGATCTGCGCGGCGAACTTGAGAATCGCGAGCCCCGCCGGGTTGTCCTCGCGCATACGGTAGCTCCGCGTGAGGCGCGCGCGCGCCCCTGGCGCCGCGTCGAGGAGGTCGCGGAACACGGCGCCCGCCCCCACCGAGGGGAGCTGATCGGCGTCGCCCAAGAGCACCAGCTGCGTCCCCTCGCGCGTGGCCGCCAGCAGGCGCTCCATGAGCCCCACGTCGATCATCGAGCTCTCGTCTACCATCACCACCGCCGCCTCGAGGGGGGCGTTGGGGTGGTGGCGGAAGGTGCCGCGCGTGGGGTGATAGCCGAGGAGGCGGTGGAGCGTCTGCGGCGTGGGCGGCGCGGCGCGGAGCGCGGCGTCCGCCGGGTGCTCGCCGCTGAGGGCGGCGAGCCCCTCGCGAATCGATTCGCCCATGCGCCACGCCGCCTTGCCCGTGGGGGCAGCGAGGCGCACCGCCCCCCCCCCCAGCCCCAGCCGCGCGAAGGCGCGCAGGAGCGCCACCACGATCGAGGTCTTCCCCGTGCCCGGCCCCCCCGAGATGAGCGACACGCGCGCCGAGAGCGCCAGCGACACCGCCGCCAGCTGCTCCTCTG
>VGTA01000114.1 GCA_016874875.1 Deltaproteobacteria bacterium
GCCGCGCCCGCCGCGCCCGCCGCGCCCGCCGCGCCCGCCGCGCCCGCCGCGCCCGCCGCGCCCGCCGCGCCCGCCGCGCCCGCCGCGCCCGCCGCGCCCCGCTCCCCCGCCAGCGCGCCGAGCGCCTCCCCGCGCGCCGACTCGAGCGCGGCGCGCGGCGCGCGGCGCCCCGCGGCGCTCGCGAGCGCCCCCTCCCCCCCTGCCCTCAGCCTCTCCGCCGCCAGCGCCCACACCGCCCACCCGCGCGGCCCCCCCCCCACTTCACCCAGCGCCTCCCAAAGCGCCTCCTCCCCCTCATCGCCCGCGCTGGGCGGGGCGGACGGGGGCGGGGGCGGGGCGTCTAGGCGGAGCTCGAGCCAGGCGGCGAGGGCGGCGCGGCGGGCGCGGCCGCGGGCGGCGGCGGCGGCGCGCCACAGGGCGGCGCGCGCCTCGGCGGCGCCGCCGAGGCGCGCGAGCTGGCGGGCGCGCGCCACCTCCCAGCGCGCGCGCGCCTCCCCGCCCGCGGAGGGGGGCGGGCCGAGGGCGGCGCGGGCGCTGTGCCCTAGGTCGAGCTCGGCGAGCCACGCCGCGCGGGCGGCGCGCGCCTCGGGCGCCCCTGGCGCGCGCGCCTCCGCCGCGTCGAGCAGCGCCCCCGCCTCCCCCGGGCGCCCCTCCTCGAGGTGCCAGCGCGCGCGCTCGAGCGTGAGCGTGAGCGCGCGCCAGCCCTCCACGCCCGGCAGGGCGCGCGCGGGGAGCGGGTAGTCGCCCCAGGTCTGCGCGCGGAGGGCGCGCGGCGTGAGGGCGCTGAGCGCCTCAAGGAGCGTGAGCGACTCCGGGCGCGCGCGCCAGCGCTCGTCCGCCTCGATCACCGGCGACAGGCGCTCCGCCTCCGGCACGTCGGCCAGATTCGCGTAGAGCGCCACCCCCAGCAGCCCCTCGTCGCTCAAGACCCGCGCGCGGCGACCTGGGGCGGCGGCGGCGCGCTCCACGAGGGCGCGCCCCGCCTCCCACGCCCCCGCGCGCGGCGGGGGCGGCAGGCGGGTGGGGGACTCCGCGCGCGCCCCCCAGCGCGGAGTGAGCGGCCCGAGGCGCAGCGGCGCGCCCCGCGCGTCGAGCAGGCGCGCCGCCCACTCCCCGCTGGCGTGGGGCGTGTGCAGGACGAGGCGGTTGCGCCCCGCGCGCGTGAGCAGCGGCGCGCAGCTCTGGTCGAGCCACAGCGACGCGCGCTCCGGCAGCTCAGGCGTGGGCTCCTCGTTGCGCCACGCCCGCAGCGGCGCCGTGTGGGCGGCGCACAGGTGGAGCGGGCGCGCGCGCGCCTCGTCCCACTCCCACAGCGCCGAGAGCCCCTCCTCCCCCGCCCAGCGCCCCACCTGCGCCAGCCCCGTCGGCAGCGCCGCCCGCGCCCACGCCCCCGCGTCGAGCGGCGCGCGGGGGTCGAGCGGGCGCGCGCTCAGCCACGCCTCCTGGAGCAGCCCCAGCTCCCCCGCCAGCGCCGCGAGCGCCTCGCCGTCGGCGCGGTCGAGCGCCTCGAGGTAGCGCAGGAAGCGCGTGGGCGCCGCCAGGGGCGCGCGCTCGCGCCCGGCGCCGAGGGCGAGCAGGCGCGCCGCCGCCCCATCGGGCAGCGCCTCACGCCACAGCAGCGCCCGCGCCCGCGCCGCGAAACGCGCCCACGGCTCCGCGCTCCCGAGCGCCCCCTCGAGCCAGCGCGCCCGCGCCGCCGGGTCGGCGAGCGCGGCGGGCGCGGCGGGCGCGGCGGGCGGCGCGGCGGCGGCGGGCGGCGCGAGGGCGAGGGCGAGCGCGAGGGCGAGCGCGAGCGCGGCGGCGAGCGCCCGCGCGCTCACCACCGCTGCGCGAGCCACCCCACCCCAAAGACCGTCAGCGCCGCGCCGCTCACGGTGAGCGCGATCGACGGAATCGCGGACCCGTAGCCGCCCGCGTAGTTATTAGCGTTGATCTTGACCATCTGCTCCCTCAGCAGATACGCGCCCACCCCCGCCGCCACCGCGCCCGCGCCCAGCAGCGCTGCAGGCGGGAGCCGCGACGGGCGGGGCGGGGGGGGCTCCGCGAACAGCGGCGCGGCGGGGGGCGGCCCGCTCACCAGCCCGCCTCCCTCATCGAGGCGGGGGCGAGCGGGCATAAACGCCTCCTCCGAGAGGTCGATGGGCTCGCGCAGCGGCAGGCGCGCCGTGAGCTCACGCGGCTCCGCTGCGGGCGACACCTGCGCCCGCAGCGCCACGTCCCCGAGCGGCAAGAGCGCCCCTGCGGCCGCGGCGCCCAGGAACGGGCGCGGGGCGAGCACCTCGAGGCTCACGGGCGCCCCCTTCACCAAGAGGGGCGACAGGCGCCGCTTGACCTCCGAGCCGCACACCGTGTCGCGCATGAGGTCATCGAGGCGCGCGTCCTGCGCGCAGCGCAAGAAGTGGAACGCCACGAACGGCGACAGCTCCGCCGCCAGCGCCGGGTCCGCCGCCTCCTCCACCCGCCGCAGGTACAGCTGCGCGAGGCGGAGGTGCGCCCCCCCGTACCCCTCGAGCGCCGCCAGCGACTCCTCATAGACGCGAATCGCCTCGAGGAGGCGCCCGGCGGCCAGCGCGTCCTCCGCGCGCGCGTAGACCGCCTGATAGCGCGCGCGCAGCTCCGTCGTCGAGGCGGCGAGCGCGGCGCGGGGCGCGTGGGCGGAGAGGAGGGCGGCGAGCAGCGCGGCGAGCAGCGCGGAGAGCGGCGCGGGGCGAGGAGACGCGAGCGCGGCGGGGCGGGGGGGGCGCACGGGACCTCCGGGGGCGAGCGGCGCGGCTAAGGGCAGTTGCGGGACACGCTCTCGAGGAGCGTCACGATGTCGGCGAAATAGATGCTCGCGCGCCCCGCGCGGTCACGCGCCTGCTCGAGGCGCTGGCGGGCGCGCGCGCACCCCCCCTGCGCCAGATCTCCCTGCACCTGCGTGCGGAGCAGATTCATGTGCGCCTCCGAGAACGACGCGCGCTCCGGCGAGGGCGCCTCTCGCGGCGCCGAATCGGGCCTCGGCGCCGCAGGCGACTCCGAGGCGGCGCGGGCGGGGCGGGGCGCGCGGGGCTGCTGCGGGCGGGGGCGGGGCGCCTCGCGCGCCGGGCGCGGCGGCTCGAGGCGCTCAAAGCGCGGCGCCGCCGGCGCGCGAGCGGCGAGCGGCGCCTCCGCCGCCGGCCCCCCCTCGGGCGCCGCCGCGCGCACGCTCAGCGCCGGCCCCTCAGCGGCGTAGGAGCCCTCGCGCAGGGCGAGCAGCGACCCGCGCGCCCCCTCGGCGGGGGCGGGCGTCGCCAGGGGCGTCGCGGAGAGCGTGACCGGCACGCGCGCCGGCGTCGCGGCGCGCGGATCGACGGCGCGCTGATAGAGGAAGCTGAGCGCCGCCGCCCCCACCGAGAGCGCCCCCACCAGCGCCCACGGCGGCCGCGCGCGGCGCGGCGCGCCCCCCGCCCGCCGCGCCCCGAGCCGCGTCGCGGCGTCCGAGCGCTCAAAAGCGTCGAGGGGGCGCGCCCCGCTCAGGTGCGCGGTCTGGGCGTAGTCGGCGAACGAGTCGTCGGCGTCCCCCGCCGCGCCCACCTCCTCGTCCACGGTGCTGAGGTGCTGCGCGTGGCGGGAGGCGGGGGCGGGCGGCGCCGGCGGCGGCGTCACGCGCGACGGAGTCGCCCGCGACGCGGGCGGCGCGGGCAGCGCGGGTGGCGAGGGCGGCGCGGGCGGCGCGGGCGGCGCGGGCGGCGCGGGCAGCGAGGGCGACGAGGGCAGCGAGGGCGACGAGGGCGACGAGGGCGGCGCGGGGGGCTCGCCCGCCTCGAGGGCGCGGAAGCTCCCCGTCATCATCGACGGCGGCGGCGCGATCAGCGCGCCGCGCGCCCTGCCCTCCGGCGCCCCCCCGCTCGGCCCCTGAAGGCGCGCCGCGAGCAGCCCCTGCGCGCGCTCGATCTCCCCGCGCAGCGCGCGCGGATTCCCCTCCCCGCGGCTGTCGGCGAGAATCTCCGAGACCCGCTCCACCACCTCCCGCCCGTCGCGCGGGCGGTCGAGCGGCGAGCGAGACATCATCGACCGCACCAGCTCCGCTAGGCCCGGATAGTCGCGCACCTCAGGGCGCAGCGCCTCCACGAGCGGCGTGGGCTGCGTGCAGGTGTGGATGATCATCTTGGTGGGACTCAGCCCCTTGGGGTAAGGCGTCTTGCCCGTGAGCAGCTCATAGGCGATCACCCCGAGGGCGAACACGTCCACGCGCGCGTCCACGGGCTGCTTCTCGCCGCTCACCTCGAGTCCCGCCGACGAGAGCACCCACCCGGGCACCTGCTCCGGCGCCACGTACCCCGGCGTCCCTCGGAGCGCGAGGGGGTGCGTGGACGAGCGCGCCTCCGACGACAGGTCCTTGACGAGCCCGAGGTCCACCAGCGTGAGCGCCCCCGTGTCGCGTGGGTCGAGAATCACGTTAGCGGGCTTGAGGTCGCGGTGCACCAGCTTGCGCTCGTGGAACGCGTTGAGCGCCTCTGCGATGCGCTGAACGATGTTGAGCGCCTGCTCCACGCTGAAGGGGCTCTTGGCCACCATCTGCCGGAGCAGCGACGGCCCCGGGATGTACTCCATCACCAAGAACGGCGCGCCTTCATACACGCCGTAGTCCATCACGCGCACCACCGACTCGTGACGGATCAGCATGGCGAGCTTGGCCTCGCGCATAAAATCGTGCAGGGCCTCCTCGCGCTGCTCCGCGTCCACCTGCAGCAGATGATCCGCGTCGAGGAACTTGACCGCCGACAGCTGATCGAGGTGGATGTGGTTGGCCAGATACACCGTCCCTGCCCCCCCCTGCCCGAGCCCGCCGATGAGGTGATAGCGCCCGTCGAGCTCCTGGTTGAGCAGCGGGTAAGTGCGAGGATTCTGGTTGGCTTGGACGGGGACGAGGCGCTCGCCGTCGCGCTCACACTCGGTGAGCGCCCCTGATGTGTAGACGGAGCGACATTCGGGGCAAATAAACACGAGCGGGGCCGATCACGATTGTGTAAGCTAGTGGTCGATTATGATGGACACCGGCCGCGGAACGCAACAAGAGAAACAACGGCGCCCACCACGGGGCGGCGGCCGCGGCGAGAGAGGAGAGCGCCCATGAGCGCCAACAGCATCCGCGCCGCAGGCGCCGTGAGAGGGCGCGCCCTCTGCCCCGATCCCCACGCGCGCCGCTGGCGCCTCCTCGATGACGCCGTGCTGCGCTGGGGCGAGGGGGGCGCGCTGAGCGCCGTGGAGAGCGCGCGCGCCGTGGAGGGCCGCGGCGACCCCCTGCCCCCCGTCACCCACCCGGGCGCCGTCTGGCTCCCGGGGTTCGTCGACACCCACGTGCACTTCCCGCAGACGCAGATCATCGGCAGCGCCTCGGGCCCCCTGCTGTCGTGGCTCGAGCGCTCGGTCTTCCCCGAGGAGGCGCGTTTCGCCGACGACGCCTACGCCGCGCGCGTCGCCGAGCGCTTCTGCGAGCAGCTGCTGCGGCAGGGCACCACCTCCGCCTCCATCTACAGCAGCAGCCACCCCGGCGCCACCCACGCGCTCTTTGAGGCGCTCGACCGCCGCGGCCTGCGCGCCGAGGCGGGGCTGACGCTGATGGACCGCGGCGCCCCCGACGCGCTCCTGCGCCCCGCCGAGGAGGCGCTCGAGGCCTGCGGGGCCCTCGCCGACCGCTGGCACGGCCACGACGCCGGGCGGCTGCGCTTCTGCGTGACGCCCCGCTTTGGGCTGAGCTGCACGCCGGGGCTGCTGCGCGGCGCCGGGCGCCTCGCTGAGGAGCGCGGGCTGTGGGTGCAGACCCACATCTCCGAGAATCCGCGCGAGCTCGAGGCCACCGCGGCGGCGTTCCCCGCCGCGCGCGACTACCTCGCGGTGTACGAGGACCTCGGGCTGCTCCACGCGCGCACGCTGCTCGCCCACTGCGTGTGGCTGTCGCCGAGCGAGTGGGACCGCCTCAGCGCCGCGCGCGCCGCCGTCACCCACTGCCCCGACAGCAACCTGTTCCTCGGGAGCGGGCAGATGCCGCTCGCCGAGGCGCTCGGGCGCGCGGTGCGCGTGGGGCTGGGCTCCGACGTGGGCGCTGGGCGCAGCTTCTCGCTGCGGCGCGCCGCCGCCCGCGCCTACGACGCCAGCCGCATCACCGGCGCCGACGAGGGGCCAGCGGCGCTCTTGTGGCTCGCCACGCGCGGCGGCGCGCTCGCCACGGGGCGCGGCGGCGAGGTGGGCTGCCTGGCCCCCGGCTACGAGGCGGACCTGGTGTGCGTGGCGCTCCCCCCCGACCTCGAGGAGCCGGCGGGCCTGTCGGAGGACGAGCGGGTGGAGCTGCTGGCGTCGCGCCTGGTCTTCTGCGAGGACTGGGGCGGCGTGCGCGAGGTGCGCGTGCGCGGGCGGCGGGCGTGGGCGGCGACCGGCGAGGGCGCGGGCGAGGGCCGCTGACTCACGCCGCCCCCCCGCCCGCCGCCCCCCAGCGCGCCACGGGCCACCCCCGCCGGCGCGCCTCCGCCGCCAGCAGGCGGTCGGGGCACACCGCCACCGGCGCGCCCACCACCTCGAGGAGCGGCAGGTCGGCGGCGGCGTCGGTGTAGAAGGCGCAGGCGCTGAGCGGGACGCCGAGTCCCTCGGCGTAGCGGGCGGCGGCGTGGCGCTTGCCCACCCCAAAGCAGAGCTCGCCGGCGGGCTCCCCCGTGAACCGACCCCCGCGCACCTCAAAGGCGCTGGCGAGGGCGGCGTCGAGGCCGAGGTCGCGGGCGAAATGGCGCGCGAGGTACACCGAGGAGGTGGTGAGGAGCGCGAGGCGGTCGCCGCGCGCCCTGTGGGCCTCGACGGCGGCGCGGGCCTCGGGGCGCACCCTGTGGCGCACCTCAGCGGCGTAGAAGCGCGCCACGCGCTCCTCCATGTCCTCCTCGCGCTGCCCGGCGAGGGCGCGCACGGCGGCGCGGAGCGGGGCGTCGAGGTCCGCCCAGCCGAGGTGGTAGCGCAGGAGCCACCACGACGCGCGCGCCACCTGCCCCGCCCCGAGCAGCCCCGCGCGGCGCTCGGCGCGCACCCACAGGCGCCCGGAGTTGACGTCGATGAGCGTGCGGTCGAGGTCAAAGAAGGCGACGCTCATGGCGAGACGGGGGCGGGGGCGGGGGCGGGGGCGGCGTCAGCGAGCGCCGCGCGGAGGCGGGCGACGTTGGCGCGCGCGGCGTCGAGGTAGCCCCCCTCAGCGGGCGCCGACTCCACCGGACTCACCACCACGTGACGCAGCGGCGAGCCGCGCAGCCCCTCGCGCGCCGCCGCGCTCGGCGCCGACTCCCACCACAGCAGCGTCGGCGCCCCGGCCCCCGGCGCCCCCGCCAGCGCCTCCACCGCCGCCCGCTGCTCGGGGCGGGGCGCGGCGTCGGGGTCGAGGTCGAGGCTCACGAGGGGGAGCGCGTGGCGGCGCTTGAGGTAGTTGTAGGCGGGGTGGGCGGCGATGAGGCGGCGGGCGCGCAGGGCGGGGGCGAGGGCCTCCCACTCAGCGTGGAGGGCGCCGAGGGCCTCGGAGAGGCGCGCGAGGCGCTCACGCACGAGCGGCGCGAGCCCCGGGCGCGCCGCGGCGAGCGCGTCGGCGAGGGCGGCGGCCTGCTCGGCGGCGAGGAGGGGGTCGAGCCAGGTGTGCCCGTCGACCCCCTCGTGGCTGTGGGCGCCCTCGGGGCCGTGGTGGTGCGTGGCGCCGGCCTCCTCGTAGCGGAGCCAGCGACTCTCAAAGCGCTGGGCGGTGCGGAGGGTGCGCGAGGGCGGCAGACTCGCGAGCGACTCCCACGCCTCAAAGGAGGCGCCGTTGAGCGCCACGAGGTCAGCGCGCTGGTACAGCGCCAGCGCCGCGTCGCTCGGCGCCCAGGAGGCCGGGTCCTCGCCGGCGGGGGTGGCCAGCGCCACCTCCACCCCCTCCGCGCCGCGCGTGAGCTCGCGGGCGAGGTCGTAGAGCGGGTAGCTGGAGGCGGCGACCACCCACGGGCGCCCCGCCTCCCCCGCCGGCGCCGCGCCCTCCGGGGCGGGGGCGCGGCAGCCCCCGAGGGCGGCGAGGGCGGCGAGGGCGGCGAGGGCGGGCGAGAGGGCGCGCGCGGCGGGGGCGCGGCGGGCGGCGCGTGAGGGCGAACGGTGGAGGAGATTCATGCGTGATTTCCTGAGCTTCGCGCGCGGGGCGCGAGGGTGACGGGGGGGGCGCGGGGGGTGTTATTGGACATTGCGCGCGGGCGCGTTATGGTGGATAGAGGCGCGCCCCCCCA
>VGTA01000115.1 GCA_016874875.1 Deltaproteobacteria bacterium
AGCCCCTCCGCGCACCACCCCCGCCGCGCCGCCCACTCCACGCTCTCCGAGAGGTCGAGCACGTCGAAGGTGGTCTGCGGCATCAGGTGCTTGGCGATGAGCGCGAAATGCCCGTGCCCCCCCCCCACGTCGAGCCAGCGCGCCGGCGCGCTGTGCGCGCGGATCATCGCCACGCGCTGCCGGTACGACTCCTCCGAGGCGCCAAAGATCATGTCCATGCCCTCGGCGCCGAGCCCGTCGTAGAAGTCCTTGTAGTAGAACCCTAGCCCCTCCAGCGACAGGCGGGGATTCTGGAAGATGTGCCCGCAGGCGCCGCACCGGTCGAGCTGAAAGAGCCCCGGCTTGCCCTGATATTGGTCCTTGAGCGACAGGTGCCTGCGCAGGTCCGCGCGCCCGCACAGGGGGCAGCTCTCGCGCCGCGCCTCAAAGAACGCCCCCTCGCCGCGCGCGAGCCCCTCGCCGCGCGCGGTGAGTCGATCATACTCCTCGCGCAGCGCCTCGGCGCTCGGCGGCGCCCCCGGGCGCGGCGCGCGCGCCCCGAGCAGCTCCGCCCAGCGCCGCAGGTCGAGGAGGGGGCGCGTGAGCGCGTAGCGCAGCCAGTCGGCGCGCAGGGGCGTGCGCGCCAAGATCAGCGCCGGCTGCGCGAGCCACAGCAGCAGCGCCGCCCCCCCCGCCCAGGCGCCGCCCGCCGCGCTCTCCTGCGCCCCCCACGCCAGCCACGCCCACACCACCGGGCTCCCCCACCGCAGGTGCTCAAAGGCGCCCCCGTAGAGCATCGCCAGCGCCGCTCGCCGCTCGGGGGCGGCGGCGGGGAGGGGGCGGGGCTGGCGCCAGCCCGTGGCCACCACCAGCGCGCTCTCCCACGGCGCGTAGCGCTTGAGCTCCTGCGCGTACCGGAGCCACGCGAGGTAGCCGGCGGCGGGGGCGGGCGCGGGGTGGCGCGCGAGCACGCTCTCGTGCACCAGCGCCGCCACCCCGGCGCTCACCCCGGGGGCGAAGGGGCGGAGCGCGTAGTCGATGGGGTGCGCCGCCATCAGCGCCGACAGCGCCTCGGGGCCCCCCCAGCCCTCCGGGAGCAGGTCCACCACCAAGACCCCCTCGTCGTCCGCCCACTGCGCCGCGCGCCACACCACGTCCTGCGGCACCGTCACGCCAGGCGCGGCGATGATGTGGAACTCGTGCAGGAGCGCCGGCGCCGTGGCGCGCCCCCCCGCGGGCGCGCCGAGCTGCGGGTACGACACCGCGCGCCGCCACAGCTTGAGCGCGTCGATCAGCAAGAGGAGGACGAGGACATACATCAGCATCGTGGGGTCGTCTGTGTCTCGGGTGGGGGCACGCGGGGCGCGGGCGCCTCTTAGGCTAGGCGGTCGCGCGGGGCTTTGCAACACGCCGCGGGGCGCGGCGGCGCGGGCCTGACCCCCGCGCTACCCCAAGAGCGGCGGCTGCCCCGTGGCGTCGAGGACGCTCCGCCACTCCTCGCCGTCGAGGTCGAGCCGCTTGACGCGCCCGGCGAGCGCCGCGAACGGCACGTGCACGTGCCGCCCGCCCCACAGCCCGATCAGCGCCCGCGTGCGCCCCGACATCGCCGCGTGCGCCGCGTCCTCCGCGAGGCGCGCGCAGTACATCGCGTCCGCCCCGCGCGCCGTGGTGGCGCGAATCAGGTAGCTGGGGTCGATGTAGCGCACGCTCGCCCCCGGGAGCGCGTCGGCGAGGGCGCGGCGGAGGGCGGGGCCCACGTCGCCGAGCTTGGCGTTCCCCGACGCGTCGGTGCCCTCCCCCGAGGCGAGCGCCCCCTGCCCCGCGCCCTCCGCGATCACCACCACCGCCTCCCCCCGCTCGCGCACGAGCCGCTCCACGTACGGAATCACCCCCGCCGCCCCCCCCGCCGCCCCCAGCGAGAAGCGCTGCTCCGGCACCAGCACCAGGTCCGCCTCCCGCGCCGTGAGGGCGGCGGCGGCGGCGATGAAGCCGGCGTGGCGCCCCATCAGCTTCACCACCCCCACCCCCCGCGGCGCCCCGCTCGCCTCCACCCGCGCCGCGACGATCGCCTCCGCCGCCACCGACACCGCCGTCTCAAAGCCGAACGTGCGCTCCACGAACGGCAGGTCGTTGTCGATCGTCTTGGGCACCCCCACCACCGCCAGCGGCAGCCCCCGCGCCGCCAGCGCCTCCGCCAGCGCCGCCGCCCCGCGCATGGTGCCGTCCCCCCCCACGCAGAAGAGCTGCGTCACCCCGCGCGCCGCCAGCGCCTCCACCATCTCGTCGAGGGGCCTGCTGCCGCGCGACGAGCCGAGCACCGAGCCGCCGTAGCGGTGGATGTGCCGAACGGAGTCCGGCGTCAGCGCCACGGGCTCGTGCTCCGCGGCGGGGCTGAGGCCCTGATACCCATAGCGGAACCCCGTGATGCGGCGCACCCCGTAGCGGCGCCAGAGGCAGTGCACCAGGGCGCGAATCACGTCGTTGAGCCCCGGGCACAGCCCCCCGCAGGTGACGACGGCGGCGTGGACCGCGGCGGGGTCGTAGGCGATGCGCTCGCGCGGGCCCGCCAGCTCGAGCCAGGGCCCCTCCGCCCCCGACTCCCCGCCGCGCCGCGTGAGCGCCAGCGGCGCGCGCGCGTCGTCGGGGGTGTAGTTGGCGATGTCGTCGCCGTCCACCGTGGAGAGCGCGAGGGGCGAGGGGCGCGCGGCGGGCGCGAGGCGCTCCACCTCAAAGAGCGCCTGCGTGAGCGGCGGCGGCGCGGCGGCGTGGGCGGGCGGGGGCGTCTGCGCGGGGCTGAGACTCATCGGGGGGACTCCGGGGATGCGAGGAGGCGAGGAGGCGAGGAGGCGAGGAGGCGAGGAGGCGAGGGCGCGAGGGCGCGAGGGCGCGAGGGCGCGTTGACGCGCGCCGCGCCCATCAGACACACTCACACACCCGCCCACGCCCCATCAAGCGCCCCCGGAGCCGCCATGACCCCCCCGCCCCCCGCCCCCCCCACGGCCCACGGCCTCGCCAAGCCCCACATCCTCGCCATCGACCAAGGCACCACCGGCACCACCGCCCTCATCATCAACGAGCGCCTGCAGGTGCTCGGGCGCGCCACCCGCGAGTTTGAGCAGCGCTTCCCGCAGCCCGGCTGGGTGGAGCACGACCCCCGCGACATCCTGCGCTCCGTGGAGGAGGCGACGCGCGCCGCCCTCGACGACGCCGGAATCGACCCCCACACCCTCGCCGCCATCGGCGTCACCAACCAGCGCGAGACGGTGGCGCTGTGGGACCGCGCCACCGGCGAGCCGCTCCACAACGCCATCGTCTGGCAGTGCCGGCGCACCACCGACGCCTGCGCGCGCCTCAAGGCGGCGGGGCACGAGCCGCGCGTCAGCGCCCTCACGGGGCTGCGGCTCGACCCCTACTTCTCGGGCACCAAGATGAGCTGGCTGCTCGACCACGTGGAGGGCGCCCGCGCCCGCGCCGAGGCCGGCGAGCTCGCCTTCGGCACCATCGACACGCTGCTCGCCTGGCACATCACCGGCGGCGCCGCCCACGTCACCGACGCCTCCAACGCCAGCCGCACCCTGCTGATGGACCTCAAGGCCCTGCGCTGGAGCCAAGAGCTGCTCGACCTGCTGCGGATACCCGCCGCCGCCCTGCCGAGAATCTGCACCAACAGCGAGGTGTACGGCCACACCAAGGGCTTCGCCGGGCTCCCCGACGGCATCCCGCTCGCGGGGCTGATCGGCGACCAGCAGGGCGCGCTGTTCGGGCAGGCCTGCTTTGAGCCCGGCGAGGCCAAGTGCACCTACGGCACCGGCGCCTTCCTGCTCATGAACACCGGCGCCGAGCCCAAGGAGAGCGCGCGCGGGCTGCTCACCACCGTGGCGTGGCGACTCGGCGGCGCCACCACCTACGCCCTCGAGGGGAGCGCCTTCATCGCCGGCGCCGCCGTGCAGTGGCTGCGCGACGGCCTCGGCGTGATCCAGCGCGCCGCCGACATCGAGCCGCTCGCGCGCCAAGCGGAGAGCAGCGACGGCGTCTACTTCGTCCCCGCCCTCACCGGCCTCGGCGCCCCCCACTGGGACCCAGAGGCGCGCGGGCTGCTCTGCGGACTCACGCGCGGCACGCGCCTCCCCCACATCGCCCGCGCCACCCTCGAGGGCATCGCCCACCAGAACGCCGAGCTGCTCGAGGCCATGACCCTCGACAGCGCCCAGCCCCTCGCCGCCCTCAAGGTGGACGGCGGCGCCGCCGCCAACGACCTGCTCATGCAGACGCAGGCGGACCTGCTCGGCTGCGACCTCGTGCGCCCGCGCATGCTCGAGACCACCGCCCTCGGCTCAGGGCTGCTCGCCGGCCTCGCCGTGGGCGTGTGGGGCGACCTGCGCGCCGTCCGCGAGAGCTGGGAGGCCGAGGCCACCTTCCGCCCCGCCGCCCCCGCCGCCCGCGTCCAGGCGATGAAGGAGGGCTGGCGCGCCGCCGTGCGCCGCGCCCGCCTCCCCTGAGCCCGAGCGCCCAGCCCGAGCGCCCAGCCCCAGCGCCCAGCCCCAGCGCCCAGCCCAAGCGCCCAGCCCAAGCGCCCAGCCCAAGCGTTCAGCCCAAGAACTCATCCTGCGGCGCCGGCGGCGGCGCCCAGCGGCGCTCCGCCCACGCGAGCACATCGGAGGGGGGCATGGGGCGGGCGAAATGATACCCCTGCAGGTAATCGCACCGCAGCCCCGTGAGGCTGTCCACGTCCTCCTGCGTCTCCACCCCCTCCGCCACCGTCTTCATGTGGAGGCGGCGGGCGAGGTGGATGATCGACTCCACGAGCGCCATATGGCGCTCATCAGTGTGCATGGGGCGGATGAAGCCCTGATCGATCTTGAGGGTGTCCGCGGGCATCGACTGCAGATAGCTGAGGCTGGAGTACCCCGTCCCAAAATCATCAATCGCCACCGAGGCGCCGCGCGCGCGGCAGGCGTTGAGCGCCTCGCGCACCTCGTTCGGCGAGCTCATCAGCACCGACTCCGTGATCTCGATCTTGAGCGAATACGGCGGCAGGCCGCTCGACGCGAGCACCTCATGTACATAGCCCATGAGGTGATGATCGAGGAAATCGCGACTTGAGAAGTTGACGCTCACGAAGAGATTCTCAAGCACGTGCGCCCCCAGCGACGGGTGCCCGAGCAGATCCCTGCGCATCGACACGAGCTCCGTACACGCCACGCCGATGATCCAGCGCGTCATCTCCACGATGAGGCCAGAGCGCTCCGCCACCGGCACAAACTCCCCCGGCGAGATAAAGCCGCGCTCCGGGTGCACCCAGCGCACCAGCGCCTCAAAGCCCGCCAGGCGCTCCGTGCTGATCTCCATGATGGGCTGATAGAACAGCCGGAGCTGCCCCGCGCGGATCGCCACCCCGAGCTCCTGCTCGAGGTTCAGCGCGCGCAGCGCCCCCTTAAACGCCCCCGCCTCCACCGCCTGCACCCGAGGCACCGCCGCGAGGTCAAGCGCCGTGAGCGCCGGCGCCTGCCCCCGCCTCTCAGGCGCCACGGCGTGAGTCCCCACCGCGCTCGCGCGCACCGCCGCGTCCGCCGCCTCCTGCAAGAGCTCACGCAGCGGCGCCCGCGCCCCCTGCGCCGCCCCCCCCTGCGTCCCCTCGAGCTGCCGGAGCGTCTTGCGGAGATTGCCCATCAAGACCGACAAGAACAGCCGCAGCAGCGGGTCCGCCTGCTCGGTGCGGTGGAGAATCTGCTCACGAGAGATGACGCGCAGACGACAGTCCGTGAGCGCCAGCGCGCTCGCCGAGCGCGGATTCTGATCGATCAGCGCCATCTCCCCAAAGAGCGAGCCCGGCCCATAGACCGCTAGCGGCGTCATCCCCTCGCCGGTCTTGAGCGCGATCACCACCTCGCCCTCCTCCACGAGATAGGCGACGTCCCCAGGGTCCCCCGCCTCAAAGAGCCACCGCCCTGCGGAGAAGGTCTGAATTAAGGGATCTTGGTTCATGGAGTCACATCACCCACAGAGAAAAGAGCGCGCGCAAAAAGAGCGCGCGAGAAGAGCGCGCACCTCACCGATGTGACGCGCCGTGCAGACGGCGCCAAGCACTTAAGTCACGCACCTGAAGAAATTGATTCTCGCGGCGCACCTCCGACAACGGCGCCTGACTCCCCCCATACGCGTGCCCTGGATAGAGCGTCATGTGAGACGGCAGAGACGCGAGGCGGCGCGTGAGCGTCTCATACATCTCATCCACGTCCCCCCCCGGCAGATCCACGCGCCCGCAGCCCTGCAAAAAGAGCGTGTCCCCGGAGATGAGCGCGTCGCCCACACAGAAGCACTGCGAGCCGGGCGTGTGCCCTGGAGTGTGGAGCAGCTCCACCTCGATCGACCCCACGCGCACCTTGTCGTGCGACTCATGCGCCACCAGATCCCCCCGCGACAGCCCCGTCACGCGCGCGATCCCCTCCACCTCACGCTTGTGCGCGTGCACGGGGCACGGACACAACTCCATCAGGCGCGGGAGGCCCTCCACCGTAAACCCAAACATCGAGCCGCCCACATGATCGGGGTGATAGTGCGTCGCCAGCGCCCCCACCACCTGAAACCCGTCCCCCGCCGCCACCGACAGGATCTCCGCCACCCCCCACGCGGGGTCCACCACGAGGCACTCCCGCGTCGCCCAGTCCCCGATCAGATACACAAAGTTCTCCATCATACCCGCGCGCGGATCCGCCACCCCAAAATCGCGCCCCCCGAGCAGCTGACGGAGATAGAGCCCCTCCCGAGGAGGAGCAGAGGCGCGCGCGGCGGAAAGAGTCATACGAGAGCCCTATACGGCGAGAGAGGAGAGCACACACCCACTGAGGCTAAGCCCAACCGCCGCCCCACGCAACCCCTCTCGCGCCCCCTCACCCTCAGCGCCCCTCCACCCTCAGCGCCCCCCCCCGCTCAAACGCCAGCTCAACCCACCCCCCCCGGTCCGCCGGACCGCGACACGCGTGCAAGACCCGCGCCGCAGGATCCGCGATCACCACCGCGTTCGTCGTCGTCCCCTGCGCGTCCTCATGATAACGATTAATGCTGTGAATCCCATCGGAGCGATCCGAGAAGATCGCCCGCATACGCTCCACCGACACCGGCGCCGCCGCCATCATCGAGTCCACGCGCGCCTTACGCGCCGCGCTGCTCGCCGTCACCGCCACGCCCTCCATGCGCTGATGCGCCTCAAACACGCAGTGATTCGAGCGCCCCAGCGGCCCCGCCGCCGTGGAGCGCGAGAAGGCGTGGAGCGACGAGCGCTCCCACTCCACCCCCCCCTCCGGCGACCCCACCCAATAGCTGTGCGCCCCCGCCACCGGCGCCCCCTCACACACCGCGCTCGCCAGCGCCAGCGACGGCTGCGCGATCGCCTTATGCAGCACGCTCAGATACCCAACGCCCGCGCGCGACCCCCACGTCTTCAGATTCGTCGTCCCCACCGCCACCCCGCGCTCATTCATCCCCACCAGCGTCAAGCACCCCACGCACGTCACGCTCCAGGTCTCGAGCCCCTCATCAGGGACCCGGTGGAGCGCCACGATAAAATCAATATCAGGCGGATTGAGGTCCCAGGTCTGCCCATACACCCCGCCCGCCCGCGTCGCCTGCCCAGGCGCCGCGAGCGCCGAAGTGCAGCCCTCGTCATCTGGTGGCGGCGGATACGCCCCCAAGACCACCGCGTCGCGCACGTCCGTCATGTTCGTGACCGCGTAGAGTCGCGCCGGCTCAACGCCCGCCGCCGCCGCGATTCCCGCGTGCTCCGCCGCCCCCGCCGGGTCAAACCCCTGCGCCACCTCCCAGCAGCGCCCGCCCATCGCGATCAGCCCATCCACCCCCCCCTCCCCCCACTCCCCAAAGTAGCGCTCCGCCGACGAGAGGCGCATCTCCACAAACTCACGGATGAGGTCCCTAAAGTGCGCGCCATACTGCGCCCCCATCTCCCGCGCCGACCCGCGCACCGTGAGGCGCTCGAGCTCATAGCGGGCGGAGGGGGTGTGCAGAGCGGGGGGGTAGCGGAAGGTCATGATTTCGGAGCCCCGTGTGGTGGTGATGTGAAACGCGCGCGGTCCAGCGTGGCCCCGCGAGCCGGAGAGTCGAGAGCCTTGTAGCGCCTCCGCGCCCTCCTCACAAAAAAATCCCCCCACCCCGCAAAAAAAACTTGCGCCCCCCCCCAAACCCTGCTACAACACCCTCCACCGACGGCGAGGGAGCCAACAG
>VGTA01000116.1 GCA_016874875.1 Deltaproteobacteria bacterium
CCCTCCCGCCCCCCCCCCCTCCACACACAGGGAGGACGAGCAGCCCATGCGCGCGCACAAGACGCTCGCAGCGCTCCTCGCGCTGCCGCTGAGCCTCGCGCTCAGCCCCCCCCCCTCCGCGGCGCACGCCGAGGTCACCAACTTCAGCCGTGACGTCTCCGCCGCCATCGACGCCGGCATCGCCTGGCTCGACGCGCAGGGCGCCTTCAGCAACCCGCAGGTGGTGGTCAACGCCGGCACTAACCGCGGCGACGCGCTCGGCCTCGTGGCGCTCGCGCTCCTCGAGCGCCGCGCCAGCGCCGACCAGAACGCCCCCCCAATGGGCTACTCCAACGCCAGCGCCGCCAACCAGCAGAAGATCCAGACGGTCATCAACTACATCATCACCCGCGTCAACGCCGCCTCCAACGCGCTGATCTACCGCGACGGCGCCGACATGATGGCGCTGGCGCTCTATATCCGCACGGGCGGCCCGAGCGCGCAGGCCGCCCTCGCGGCCCTCAACAAGCTCTTTGACCGCGACGCCGGCTGCCAGGTGGCGCAGAAGTACTGGGGGTATGTCTGCGGTGACCGCGTGGACTCCTCCACCACGCAGCTGATGATGGCGGGCATGGCCGCCGCGCGCTCGGTCTACAACGACCCGCAGTTCGCCGACCCCGTCCGCCTCGCGCGCCTCAACGCCGTGGTGACGGACACCGCCAACGCCTACGCCACCAACGGCGTCGCGGGCCCCCTCGGCGGCAACGAGCGCGGGCACTCCTATGACCCCTTCTCGGGCAACGGCAGCTGGACCACGCCCACCTACCAGCAGACCGCCTCGGGCCTGTGGGGGCAGATCATCGGCGGCTACACCCTCAACTCCCCCTCGGTGCAGTCGTACCTGCGGTTCCTCTATCACCGCTACAGCTACGTCAACATCCGCGGCGCGGCGTCGAACTGGAGCAAATCGTACATGTACTACATGTGGTCGTCGGCGAAGGCCTACACCTTCATCGAGGACTCCGGCGAGGAGGCCGCCCCCGGCAACCTCTCCGTGGCCGACATCGGCACCCTCCACGCCGCGCAGGCGCCCGCCGTCGACTACCGCCAGGTGCGCCGCGACCCCAACACCGACGCCCGCGTCCCCGCGCGCGGCGCCGGCGGCCCCGGCTACTACGCGAGCCTCTATGAGCTGCCGCGCTGGTACTATGACTACGCCTACACGCTCATGAGCAACCAGGCCGCCAACGGCTTCTTTAACTCCCCCGACGGCCAGTGGAACACCTACACGGAGCACGCCTACGCCCTGCTCGTCCTCGAGCGCTCCGTGGGCGGCGGCTGCGTCGACAGCGACCGCGACGGCGTGTGTGACGCCGAGGACAACTGCGCCCGCGTCCCCAACCCCGACCAAGGCGACGCCGACGCCGACGGCGTGGGGGACGTGTGCGACGGCTGCGTGTTCGTGGCCAACCCCGAGCAGCGCGACGGCGACGCCGATGGCTTCCAGGACGCTTGCGATGTCTGCCCCATCCTCAGCGACCCCGCGCAGCGCGACGGCGACCGCGATGGCTACGGCGACGTGTGCGACAGCTGCCCCGCGGTGCCCAACCCCGACCAGCGCGACGCTGACCGCGACGGCTTCGGGGACGTCTGCGATGTGTGCGTGAGCGTGGCCAACCCCACGCAGCTCGACGAGGACCGCGACGGCGACGGCGACGCGTGCGACAACTGCCTCGTGATCCCCAACGCCGACCAGGGCGACACGGACGGCGACGGCGTGGGGGACGCGTGCGACAACTGCCTCCTCGTGCCCAACCCCGACCAGCGCGACGGCGACGGCGACCGCCAGGGCGACGTCTGCGACAGCTGCGCGCAGGGCGCTCAGCAGGAGCTCTGCGACGGCCTCGACAACGACTGCGACGGGCGCGTGGACGAGCAGGTCCCCCTCCCGCCCACCTGCAGCGCCGGCGCCGGCGCGTGCAGCGCGGGGGTGCCCGTGTGCGCCAACGGCCGCGTGGAGTGCGTGGTCACCTCCGACCCCAGCGCCGATGAGCTCTGCGACGGCGCCGACAACGACTGCGACGGGCGCGTGGATGAGGACCTCGTCGACGAGGGCCTCGACTGCGCCACAGGCCGCGCCGGCGCCTGCGCCGTGGGGCAGAGCGTGTGCGTGGGCGGCGCCCTCGTCTGCGGCGACCTCGTCGCCCCCGCCGGCGAGCTGTGCGACGCCCTCGACAACGACTGCGACGGGCGCGTGGACGAGCAGGTCCGCAACTCCTGCGGCCTCTGCGGCGCCGTGGCCCCGGAGACCTGCGACGGCGCGGATGAGGACTGCGACGACGCCGTGGACGAGGAGGCGCCCTGCCCCTCGGGGACCCGCTGCTTCCTCGGCGCCTGCGTGGAGTACTGCCAGTCGGGCGAGTGCCCCAACGGCCTCCGCTGCGTGGAGGGCGCCTGCGTGGAGCTCTGCGCCGGCGTGACCTGCGACTACGGCCTCGTGTGCAGGGCGGGCAGCTGCGTGGACGCCTGCGCGGGCGTCACCTGCCCCGCCGGCGAGGCGTGCTTTGAGGGGGAGTGCCGCGTGGAGAGCTGCGTGGAGATCCCCTGCCCGCCCGGCGAGCGCTGCGGCGCGCGCGGCTGCGAGCCCGACCCCTGCGCCGCCGTGGACTGCGGCGCGAGCGCCTTCTGCCGCGACGGCCAGTGCGTGGAGAGCTGCGCCACCGTCTCCTGTCCCGCGCAGCAGCGCTGCGAGGACGGCGTCTGCGTAGAGGACCCCTGCGGCGGCGTCTCCTGCCCCGCCGGGCAGGCCTGCGCCGCCGGCGAGTGCGTGGGCGACCCCTGCGCCGCCGTCACGTGCGGCGCCGGCGAGCGCTGCGAGCAGGGCGCCTGCGTGTTTGACGGCTGCGTCTCGGTGGAGTGCCCCCGCGGGCAGGTGTGCGTGGTGGACGCGCGCGGCCTCACGCAGTGCGTCTTTGAGGTGGTGAGCGCGCCCCCCGCGCCCCCCGCCGGGGGCGCCGCGCCCCCCGCCGTCTCCACCCCCGACGCCGGCGTCGGCGGCCCCGCGGGCGGCGCCGACGGCGTGGGCTCGCTCGTGAGCGGCGCGGGCGGCGCCGACGGCGGCGACGGCGTGAGTTCCGCTAAGTCCGTGTCGGGTTGCGCGCAGGGCGCCCCCGGCGCCCCTGGCGCCCCCGGCGCGCTGTGGCCGCTAGCGCTGCTCGGCCTCGCCCTCCGCGCCGCCCGCGGCGCGCGGCGCGCGGCGTAGCGCCAGGGCGGCCTCGGCCACGATCCACACCCCCAGCCCGAGCAGCGCCGCCCCGACGCCCACCAGGAGGGGGTCGGGGCGGTCACTTATGGCGAAACCGTAGAGCTCCACGCCCATCGAGGTGAAGGTGCTCGCGAGTATAAAGACCGCCGGCACGCCCGTGTAGCGCGTGGGCCTGCCCTGCGCGCGCAGGGAGAGCGTGACCACGGTGAGCGTGAGCCCCGCGAGGAGCTGGTTGGTGGTCCCAAACAGCGCCCAGAGCGCCAGCGCCGCCGGCTTGCCGTTGACCTCGTAGAAGGCGAAGGCGCCGATGGCGGCGCAGGCGAGCAGCGATGACGTGTAGCGGTGCGTGAGCAGCCGCGCCGCCGGCAGGCGCGGGGCGAGGCGCGCCACGAGCGGCGCGAGCAGCTCCTCGATGTTGAAGCGCAGGAGCCGCGTGGCGGAGTCGAGGGTGGTGAGCGCGAACGACACCACCACCATCGCCACCAGCGCCGCCGACAGGGCGGCGGGGAGGTGGAGGGCGGTGAGGAAGGAGGTGGTGCCCTCGATGAAGCCGCGCAGCTTCGTGGCGAGGCCGTCGGCGGCGTGGAAGCTGGCGTAGTGGGCGCGCCACGCCTCGGGGCCGCTGAAGCCGGCGGTGCAGGCGAGCACCGCGAGCAGCCCGAGCAGACTCTCGCCGATCATGCCCCCGTAGGCCACGGCGGTGGCGTCGGATTCTCGGTCGAGCTGCTTGGCGGTGGTCCCCGAGCTCACCAGCCCGTGGAAGCCGCTCGCCGCCCCGCAGGCGACCAGGATAAACACGAACGGCAGAATCGGCGGCGCCCCAACAGGCGCGGGGTCAAAGGCGGGCGCGTCGAACTCGGCGCCGCCCACGAACAGCCCGAGGTAGGCGAGCCCGAGCCCGAGGTAGAGCAGGAGCGAGTTAAGGAAGTCGCGCGGCTGCAGGAGCGTCCACACCGGGAGCACCGAGGCGGCAAACCCGTAGGCGAGGAGCCCCAAAATCCACTGCGTCTGCGTGGGCCACCAGAGCGCGTAGAGCCCCTCCTCCTTGAGCGCGAAGCCCGCCCAGATGCCAAAGAGCATAAGCGGGAAGCCCACGAGCGCCACGGGGCGCGCCCCCACGCCGCGCCGCTGCATCAGCCACCCGCTCACCGCCGCCACCCCCATCAGCCACACCGAGGGGAACGCCGCCTCAGGGTAGCCGGGCACGCCGGGACTCAGCTCGAGGGCGAACAGCTGCGCGATCACGAACACGAACACCCCCATGGCGAGGGCGACGCCAAAGAAGATCACGCACAAGAACAGGACGCGGGCGCGCGCCCCCACCACCCCCTCCGCCACGCTGCCCACGGAGCGCCCCCCCGCCCGCGCCGACAGCACGAGCGCGCCGAGGTCGTGGACGCAGCCGATGAGGAGCGCGCCGAGCACCACCCACACCATCGCCGGCACCCAGCCCCAGATCACGGCGATGGCGGGGCCGAGCATGGGGGCGAGCCCGGCGATGGAGGCGAAGTGGTGCCCAAAGAGCACGGGGGCGGGCGTGGGCACGTAGTCCACGTCGTCGCGGAGCGCGTGGGCGGGGGTGGGGTGGTCGTCGCGCAGCGCAAAGACGCGCGCGGCGAGCCAGCGGGCGTAGTAGCGGTACCCGAGGGCGTAGGTGAGCAGGGCGGCGGCGGCCGCGAGGGCGGGGGTCATGGGCGCTCCTTGTGGGTGGGGGGCGCCGCGCCCGGCGGGGGTCGCGCGCTCTGGCGCGCGCGCTCGGCTAGTCCTCGAGCACCACCTCGGTCCCGACGCCCTTGTCGGTGAACAGCTCTAGCAAGAGCGCGTGCTGCACGCAACCGTCGAGCAGGTGCACCTTCTCCACCCCCGAGCGGAGCGCCTCGAACGCGCACTCCAGCTTGGGAATCATGCCGCCCACGATCACGCCCGCCCGAATCCACTCCTCCGCCTGCCGCACGCTCACCGACGACACCGTGCGCCCGTCGGGGCCGCGCAGCCCCTCCACGTCCGTCATCAGCACCAGCTTGCGCGCGAGGGTGTGCTCGGCGAGGGCGCTGGCGGCGTAGTCGGCGTTGATGTTGAGCGTCTCCCAGGTCTTGGGGTTGATCCCCACCGACGAGATCACCGGGATAAAGCCCGCGGCGTTGAGCAGCTTGAGCTCGCCGTCGTCCACGCGCGTCACCTCCCCCACGCGCCCGATGTCCTCGCCGTCCACCGTCATGCGCTTGGCCTGCAGGAGCATCCCGTCCACCCCCGACAGCCCCACCGCGCGCCCGCCCGCCTGCTGGATGAGGCTCACCAGCATGGGATTGACCTCGCCCATCAGCACCATCTGCGCGATCCGCATCGTCTCGTCGTCGGTGACGCGCATGCCGCCCTTGAAGCGGCTCGGGATGTCGAGGCGCTTGAGCAGCTGGTCGATCTGCGGCCCGCCGCCGTGCACCACGATCACCTGAATCCCAATAGAGCGCATGAGGGTGACGTCGCGGGCGAAACTCTGCTGGATGGCGAGGTTGCGCATGGCGTGCCCGCCAAACTTCACCACCACGCGCTCGCCGGCGAAGCGCTGGATGTAGGGGAGGGCCTCCACGATGGTGGCGGCCTTCTGCTGGAGCGCGGCGAGCGTCTCGTTGCTCGGGCGCGAGAAGGTGTTGTCGGGGGGTTCGCTCATGGGCTGGCGGGGTCCTCGCGGCGGGGGTGAGGGGGCTGGGGCGCGGCGCGGCGCGGCGCGGCGCGGCGCGGCGCGGAGTGGTTAATTATAGCCGCGCGCGGCGGGGTGACAAGGCGCGCGGAATGGGATACAAGGGGGCGCGCGCAACGCCGCGCCCCTCACCCCCGGAGCCCCCGCCATGCCCTCGCCTGCCATCCACGCCGCCCTCCGCGCTCGAGAGAAGAAGCTCGCTGTCATCGGCCTCGGCTACGTGGGGCTGCCGCTGGCCTTGGAGTTCGCCACCTGTTTCGACGTGGTCGGCTTTGACATCAGCGCAAGCCGCGTGGAGCAGATGCGGCGCGGCGAGGACCCCTCCAATGAGCTGCCGCCGAGCGCCTTTGAGGGGCGCTCGATCACCTTCACCGCCGACCCCGCCGACCTGCGCGGCGCGCACTTCTTTGTGGTGGCGGTGCCCACGCCCATCGACGTCCACAAGGTGCCCGACCTCAAGCCGCTGTTCGGCGCGTCGCGCTTCGTGGGGCAGGCGATCAAGCCGGGGGACCACGTGGTCTTTGAGTCCACCGTCTATCCAGGCTGCACCGAGGAGGACTGCCTGCCGCTCATCGAGTCCCTGAGCGGGCTGCGCGCGGGGGTGGATTTCTTCTACGGGTACTCCCCCGAGCGCATCAACCCCGGCGATAAGGAGCACACGGTCCGCACCATCACCAAGGTGGTGAGCGGCTGCTCGCCCGAGGTGCGCGAGGAGGTGGCGGCGGTCTACGGCGAGATCATCGACGCGGGTGTCTATCGCGCCAGCTCGGTGAAGGTGGCGGAGGCGGCTAAGGTGATCGAGAACACGCAGCGCGACCTCAACATCGCCTTTATGAACGAGCTGTCGCTCATCTTTGACCGCATGGGCATCGACACCAAGGGGGTGCTGGCGGCGGCGGGGACCAAGTGGAACTTCTTGCCGTTTAAGCCGGGGCTGGTGGGGGGGCACTGCATCGGGGTGGACCCCTACTACCTCACCTACAAGTCGCAGAAGATCGGCTATACGCCTGAGGTGATTCTGAGCGGCCGCCGCATCAACGACGGCGTGCCCGCCTTCCTCGCCAAGCGCCTGGTGCAGCTGCTCGTGCAGGCCGATTTTCACCTGAAGGGCGCGCGGGTGCTGGTGCTAGGGGTGACGTTTAAGGAGGACGTGTCGGACATCCGCAACTCTAAGGTGGCGGAGCTGATTCACGAGGCGCAGAGCTACGCGCTGAGCGTGGACGTGGTGGACCCGCACGCGAGCGCCCACGAGGTGGAGGAGGAGTACGGCCTGCGCCTCGCCGCGGCGCCCGAGGGGCGGTATGAGGCGGTGGTGCTGGCGGTGGCGCACCGCGCCTACAAGGCGCGCTCGGCGGAGGACCTCTGCGCGCACCTCAAGCCGGGGGGGGTGCTGATGGACATCAAGGGGCTGCTCGACGGGGCGCCGGAGGGGTTCTCGTACTGGCGGATGTGAGAGGGTGGGGGGCGAGAGGGCGCCCTCACTCTCACCCTCACTCCCGCGCCGCCCAGCGCGCCAGCCGCGCCACGCCATAGCCGAACGCCGCGAGCTCGGCGGGGGCGAGCAGCCAGGGGCTGAGCGCGTGGCGGGCGAGGAGGGGCGCGGCGGTCTGGGCGGCGGCGTGGGCGGCGGCGTAGGCGGCGAAGGAGAGCGGGAAGCAGAGCCAGGCCCCTTGCGCCCAGCGCGCGGGGTGGCCGGCGCCGCGGTGCCGCCAGGCGCGGAGGGCGGCGAGCGCCACGGCGCCGGCGGCCCCCTGGGCGAGGCTGAGGCTGATGAGGCCGAGCCAGAGGAGGAGGCGGGTGAGGGTGTGGTCGGGGGTGAGGTCAGGGGGCATGGGGGGGGGCGGCGGGGGGGCTAGAGGGGGGGGGATATGGGGGCTTATATAGGTGCCAGGCTCTTATTATGTGTCTGATATTCATGGCTTTTTGAGCTTGCCCCCTCGTGCGTCTCGCGACGCTCTCTACGCGCGCCCCGCGCGAAGCGCCCCCGCCCGCCAGGGGCGCCGCGCCGCGTGACGCATCTTGCACTTCACTTAGCGTGTCTCTCTTCGGCACTCAAGCGTGAGTGTGGCGCTCGATGAGCGCGGCGCGGACGCCCCGCGCCGCCCCGGCGCCCAGCCCCCTCAAGGAGTCCCCCTGATGCCCCACGCCGCCCACCGCCGCGCCTCGCGCGCCCTCGGCGCCCTCGCCGCGCTCGCCGCGGGGAGCGCCGCGGCGCAGCCGCCCGCGCAGCCCGCGAGCCCCGCGCCCGCCCTCGCCCCGCCTGCCCCCGCCC
>VGTA01000117.1 GCA_016874875.1 Deltaproteobacteria bacterium
GGCCCCCGCGCCCGCGCCCGCGCCCGCGCCCGCTCCTGTTCCCGAGGAGGCGGCTCCCGCGCCCGCGCCCGCGCCCGCGCCCGCTCCTGTTCCCGAGGAGGCGGCTCCCGCGCCTGCGCCCGCGCCTGAGCCTGCTCCCGTTCCCGTGGAGGCGGCTCCCGCGCCCGCGCCCGCGCCTGCTCCTGTTCCCATGGAGGTGACTCCCGCGCTCGCACCCGCGCCCGCGCCCGCGCCCGCCCCCGCTCCCGTGGAGGCGGCTCCCGCGCCGGCGGCGCCGGCGCCGCTGCTGGCGCTCGACGCGAGGGTGTTTGGGCGCTGGGTGGTGGACCTCGAGGCGCTGCGGTCCTCGGCGCCGGTGGCGGCGCTCGGCGAGGAGGAGCGGGCGCGGGCGGTGGCGCTGGCGCAGCTCATCTCGCTCGAGGTCAGCGCGGAGCAGCTCAAGGCGCGCTTTGACCAGGAGGTCACCACGGGCTCCTACTCGGTGGTGGCGCTCCTCGGGCGCTCCTTCACCCTCAACACGCAGATGGGCCCCAAGGCGGTCGCCGCGCAGATCCGCCTCGAGCTCGGGGAGCAGGACTCCCTCGTGCTCCACACGGACACGGGCGCGCTGCCCCTCAAGCGGGTCACCGCGGACTAGCGTGCCGGTGGGCGCCGCGGGGGCGCGCGAAGCTGATGAGCTCCACGCCCGCCTCCTCGCAGAATCTGTGGGTCAGCCCCGTGGCGGTCCCCACGCTGATGAGCGCGCTCACCCCCGCCGCGCCCGCCTTGCGCGCCACCTCAAAGCCCGCGCGGCTCGTCACCACCAGCGCCCACCCCGCGAGCCCCCACGCCGCCTCCTCCCCGCTCAGCCGCCGCCCCTCCCCAGCGCGCAGGGCGGCGCCGAGGGCCTTGTCGACGGCGTTGTGGCGCCCCACGTCCTCTCGGGCGCAACGGGGCGCGCCGCGCGAGTCGCACAGCAGCGCGCCGTGGCTGCCGCCGGTGGCGGCGAACAGCGGCGTGGCCTCGTCGAGGGCGCGCAGGGCGGCGCGGACGCGCGCGGCGCTGAGGGACGGCGCGCCCCACACCCGCCCGCGTGGCGGGCGCAGGAGCCCCTCCTCGTGACGCAGGCTGCACAGCCCGCAGCTCGACGACAGGGGCGCGCGGTGGCGCGCCTCCGGGGCGCGCACGCCCGCCGCCAACGTGACGCGCGCCATGCCCCGCGCGCACAGCTCCAGCGCCGCGAGGTCCTCGCGCTCCTCGATCACGCCCTCCGTCCACAGGAAGCCGGCGGCGAGGTCGAGCGCGTCGGTGGGGGTGCACATCAAGACGGCGTGGGGGCGGCCGTTGACCCAGAGCGCCAGGGGCGCCTCCTCGGCGAGGTCGTCGTCATAGGAGTCTCGGCGAGGGGCGTCGGCGGGGGCGTCGGCGGGGGGTCTAGGGGGCGCAGGCGGGCGCGCCATGAGGCGCCCGGGGGGCTCACCGCGCGCCCCGCAGGCGCGCCCACAGCCCGAGCGGGCGGGCGGCGCTGAGGGCGCGGAGCAGGGCGCGGGCCTCCTCGCGCGCCTCAGGGCTGAGCGCGGCGGGGGGCGCCCCCGGCGCGGCGAGGAGCGCCTCGAGCGCCGCGCGCGCCTCCGCCGGGCGCCCCTGGCGCGCCGCGAGGCGGGCGAGGTCGAGGCGCACCTCGGCGTCAAAAGGGGCCGCGAGGCGCAGGTGGCGCGCGGCGGCGCGGGGGTGGCGCGTGAGCAGCAGGCGCCCGAGGGCGCGGCGCGCGGGCAGGTGGCGGGGGTTGAGCGCGAGCGCGCGCTCGAGGGCGCGGCGCGCGCCACCCGACTCGCCCGCGGCCGCGCGCACCTCCCCGCAGAGGTACCACAGCGCCTCGTGCCCCGGGTGGCGCTCGCACGCCACCTCCGCGAGCGTGCGCGTGAGGCGCCGCTCCCCCGCCTCGTGGGCGGCGAGCGCGTACCAGAACAGCGCGCGCGCCTCCGCCGCCCCGCCCCCCCCCCGCGCCGCCTCCGCCGCCGCGCCGTAGGCGTCGAGGGCGGCGGCGGCGCCCGCGCCCCGGTGAGCGAGGCGGGCGCGGAGCAAGAGCAGCGCGGGGTGCGCAGGGTCGCGCCGCAGCGCCCGCCCCACCAGCGCCTCCGCCGCCTCCGCCGCCGCCGCCTCCGCCGCCGCCTCCGCCGCCTCCGCCGCCCCGCCGCCCGCCGCCCGCCGCCCCCCGCTCACCAGCAGCTCCGCGTACGCCACCGCCGCCCACCCGCCCGGGGCCAGCTCGAGGGCGCGCGACAGGTGCGCGCGCGCCAGCCCCGGCGCGCCGGCGAGGGCGGCGAGGCAGCCCACCTCGAGGTGGAGGCGCGGCGAGCTCGGGCGCTCGCGGAGGAGCGCCACGAGGCGCGAGAGGGTGACGGCGTGGGGTGCGCTGGCGCTCTCGGCGAGGGCGTCGCGGCGCGCGGCGCGCTGGCGGGGGGTGAGCTCGTCGGGGGCGAGGTCGCCGTCGGGCGCCGCGCGCCCCTCCTCGAGGAGCGCCCGCGTCAGCTCGAGCTCCACGCCCGGCGGCGCCTCAGGCGGCGCGGCGGCGGCGGCGGCGCTTGCCCACCTCCACCACCACCACCGTCGTGTTGTCGGTGCCTACGCCGCTCGGACTCGCGTAGTCGCGCGAGTTGGCCCGCTCGATGAGCGCCTGCGGCGCACGCGCCGCCCCCCAGCGGCGCACCTCGCGCAGAATGTCGGGGTCGCGCACGTGCTCCACGAGCCCGTCAGAGCAGATCAGGAACCGGTCGCCCTCCTTGAGCGGCACGGCGTAGATGTCGGGGGCCACCTCGAGGGCGTCGCTGTTGCGGCTGATACTCTTGAGAATCAGGTTGCGGCGGAAGTGGGTGAGGGCCTCGTTGGGGGTGATGTGCCCAAAGTTGACCAGCTCCTGCACGTAGGAGTGGTCCTCCGTCACCTGAATGAGCTGCTCGCCGCGAATCAGATAGGCGCGGCTGTCACCGATGTGGGCGAAATACGCGGTGTCGCCGTAGACCAGCACGCTCGTGAGGGTGCTGCCCATGCTGCTCAGCTCCGGGTAGGCGACGGTGACGGCGGTGACGCGCTCGTTGGTCTGCGCCACGCTCTCGGTGAGGATGCGGTAGATGTCCACCGGCCCGCCCGCGCGCTCCGCCTCCGCCAGGAGGCGCGCGGTGGTGCGGCCCATCTCCTGCACGGCGATGGTGGAGGCGATCTGCCCGCCGGCGTGGCCGCCCATGCCGTCCGCCACGATCCACAGCGACTGCTTGGGGAGCAGCCAGAAGGAGTCCTCGTTGGCCTTGCGCTTGCAGCCCACGTGGGTGGCGCCGTAGCCGCGGACCACAAACTCAGGGGCGCGGGTCCGCACGCTCGGCGGCAGCACCGCGCGGCCCGCCTCGAGTGCCGAGGGGGCGCGGAGCGGGTTGCGGGTGGGCCGGAGCTGGCGGATGTCGCGCCTGTTGGTGTTGTAGGTCATCGAAACCCTCTGCGGAGCGGCGGGCGGCGGGCTGGGGGGGAGGGGGGCTCGCGCTCAGCGGCTCTGTGATTTAGCGAGTTAGCGCCCTAAAGGCAAGACGGTTGAGGGGGCGGGGCACGCCAGGCGCGCGAGCTCGCGCTCCGCCGCGCGCCGCACGCCGAGGGGCTTGGCGCGCGCCTCCTTGAGCGCGCGGCACGGCGGGGCGTGCGGGCGCTCTGCGCAGCGCTGCGCGCCCTCCTGGCGGGCGAGCTCCGCGAGCTCGCCGTCCGCCTTGTCGCGCACCGCGGTCATGCGCGCGCAGGGCGTGGGGGCGGCGGGGGCGGGGGCGCCGGGGGGGCGCGCGAGGGAGGCGGGGTCGCAGCGCAGGCCCGTGAGCTGCGCGGCGAGCATCTGCGCCGCCCCCTGCATCTCGCGCACGGAGAAGCCGAGGGAGCGGCACTGCGCGCCCTCGCTCCGCTCCGTGCAGCCCGCGCCCAAGAAGGCGCCCTCGGCGGCGGCGAGCTGCGCGGCGGCGTCGCGGTAGAGGGGCAAGAGCGCCGCGCACTCGGGGGGCTCGGCGCCGGCGCGCGGCGGGCGCGCGGCGAGGGCGGCGAGGGCGGCGAGGGCGGCGAGGGCGGGGCGCCCCATCAGCGCGCCCCCGCGCCGCGGCCCTCAGCCGCGCCGCGCTCCACGGCCTCCACGAAGCGCGCCCCCGCGTCCACGCCGGCGAGCGCCTTGAGCTCGCGGATGCCGGTGGGGCTGGTGATGTTGATCTCGGTGATGTGGCCGCCGATCAGGTCGAGGCCGGCGAAAAAGACGCCGTCGGCCTTGAGGCGCGCCGCCACGGAGTCGCAGAGCGCCCGCTCGTCGGCGGTGAGCTCCACCACCGAGACGCGCCCGCCGGCGTGGATGTTGCCGCGGTGGTCGTCGTCGCGGGGGGTGCGCAGCACGCTCCCCACCACCTCGCCGTCGATCACCAGCACCCGCTGGTCACCCACGCGCGCCGCGGGCAAGAAGCGCTGCACCACCGCCCACCGGCGCCCGTGGTCGGTGAGGAGCTCGAGGGTGGCGCGCGCGTTGCGGTCGCCCGGCGACAGCAGGAAGACGCCGAGGCCCCCAAACCCGTCGAGCGGCTTGACGATGAGCGGCTCGCCGGCGGCGTGGAGCCACTCGAGAATCTCGTCGGGGCGCGCGCTGAGCTGCGTGGCGGGGGTGTGGGCGAGGAAGCGGAGCGCGTAGAGCTTCTCGTTCATGGCGCGCAGCTGCGCCGGGGGGTTGACCACCCAGGTGTGGGCGAAATCGAGCAGGTAGGTGGTGTGCAGGTAGCCCTGGTCGACGGGGGGGTCCTTGCGCATCCACACGCAGTCAAAGGACGACAGCGCGGCGCCCTCGGCGGCGTGGGGGCGGACGTCGTCGGGGGTGGGGATCGAGACGCGCGTAGCGTGGGCGAACGCCTCATCGCCGCGCAGGGAGAGGTGGCGCGGCTCACACATCCACACCTCGTGCCCGCGCGCCACGGCGGCGCTCATAAAGCCGATGGTGGTGTCCTTGGGGAGGTTGAGCGCGCTGAGGGGGTCCATCACTGAGAGAAACTTCACGCGGGCTCCTTGGGAGAGCGAGGGAGGGAGAGCGAGGGGGGGAGAGCGAGGGGGGGAGAGCGAGCGCGGGGGGGCGCGTGGCGGCGAGTGTAGCGCCTCGCGCCGCGCTCCGCTATAGTCGCCGCGCCCGCCGCGCGCCCGCCGCGCCCAGCGCCCCCGGAGGACCCCCCCTTGCCCCAGGACCGCCCGCGCCCCCCCCGCCGCGCCCAGCGCGCCCCTGCGCCCGCCGCGCCCCTCCGCGCCCTAGCGCTCTCCTGCGCCCTCCTCGGCGGCTGCGCGCCGAGGGAGGAGCGCGCCGAGGGCGGGAGGGGCGCGCCCGAGCGGAGCGAGGGGGCGGAGGAGGCGCGCGCCGTCCCCGTGGAGGCGGTGGCGGTGACGCGCGGCGACATCAGCGCCGTGGTGCGCGCTATCGCCGTGGTGGAGCCCCTCGAGCGCGCCACCGTCCGCGCCCTCACCGCCGGCGTGGTCACCGCCCTCGACGCCGAGGAGGGCGACCGCGTGCGCCCCCGCCAGCGCCTCGCGCAGCTCACGCGCCCGGGGGCGGGGAGTCTGCTGCAGCAGGCGAGCGCCACCCACGCCAAGGCGCAGGCGGACGCCGCGCGCCTCAAGGGCCTCGCCGACCGCGGCCTCGCCCCCCTCGAGGAGCTCCGGCAGGCGGAGTTCCAGCGCGAGCAGAGCGCCCTCGAGCTGCGGCGGCTGCGGGAGGAGGCGCTCAACGAGCGGGTGGAGTCGCCCATCGAGGCGGTGGTGACGCGCCGCCTCGCGCACCGCGGGGAGGCGGTGACCGCCGGGCAGGCGCTCTTTGAGGTGATGGACCTCCGCGCCCTGCGCGTGCCCCTGCTGATTCCCGACCAGTGGGCCGGGCAGCTCCGCGCCGACCTCCCCGCCCGCCTCTACGACCGCCGCGGCGCGCTGCTCACCGGCGAGGCGCGGGTGGAGCGCGTGAGCCCCGTGGTGGAGGCGGAGACGGGCGCGGTCCGCGTCTTTGTGTCGCCCCCCAGCGGCGTCAGCGCCCTCCGCCCGGGGCTGTTTGTGAGCGCGGAGGTGATTCTCGACACGGCGCGCGGCGCGCTCCTGCTGCCCAAGGCGGCGCTCCTCTACAAGGACGACGCCCCCTGGGTGGTGCTCGCCAACGACGACGTGGCGCGCCTCGCCCGCGTCACGCTCGGCTATGCCGAGGGGGACCTCGTGGAGGTGCGCGCCCCGCTCAAGGAGGGCGACCTGGTGGTCAGCTTTGGGCAGCGCGGACTCGAGGAGGGCGCGCGCCTAAAGGTGACGCGGCGCTGAGGGGCGCGCGCCGCTCAGGCGCCGCCCTCGTCGTCGTCGTCGTCGTCCGCTCCGTCGTCCGCCCCCCCCTCCGCTGCGATCTCCTTCTCGAGGTCCTCCACCGAGCGCGCCTCGCCCTTGGTGGGAATCTTGCGCGGCTCGAGCGTGGAGGTCACGCCGCCGCCCTCCAGGATGGGGGCGCCGGTGGAGAGGCCGATGTCGCGCAGCTGGTCGGTCAGCTCCACGAGCTGCGCGATCCAGCGGTCGGTCACGGCGCGCTCGCGGCCGCGCATGCGGACCACGAAGCGGACGCGGTGGCCGGCCTCAAGGAAGCGGCGCGCGTGGCGGAGCTTCGTCTGAAGGTCGTGCTGGTCGGTCTTGGGGCGCAGCTTGAGGATCTTGGTCTGGACTTGGTGCTGCTTCTTCTGATTCTTCTTCTGTTCATAGCAGAAGCGCCCATAGTCCATGATGCGGCAGACGGGGGGGCGCGCGTTGGGCGCCACCTCGACGAGGTCGAGGCCGCGCTCCTCGGCGATGCGGCGCCCCTCGAGCGGGTTCATCACGCCGAGGGTCTGGCCGTTCTCGTCGATCACCATGATTTGCGGGATGCGGATCTGATTGTTTATTCTTCTGCGCTCTTCCAAGTTACGACGGACTCCTCCGTGAGAGGTTGACGCCCCCGATCTGAGCGAGGCGCAGGCGCGCGCCCCCTCGCCTGTGGGCGCTTGGATGAAAACACAAAAACCTCCGTCGTTCAATCATCTTTGTGCCGATCGTCGCCCCTCCCCCCGCCGCCCGCCCAGGCCTGAAAGGCGCGCCATGACTCCTGCCCGCGCTCCCGCTCCCCCGCCCTCCGCTGCGCCGCCGCTCCTGCGCGCCGCGCTCGCCCGCCTCGCCCTCGCCGCCCTCGCCGCCCTCGCCGCCCTCGCCGCGCCCGCCGCGCCCGCCTGGGCGCGCCCGAGCGGCGAGGCGACCTACGCCGCCGCGCACCCCAAGCGCCCCGGGGAGGTGCGGGTGCACTTTATCGACATCGGGCAGGGCGACAGCGCGCTGATCGAGGGGCCCACGGGCAAGCGGGTGCTGATCGACAGCGGGCCGAGTCAGAGCGGCGCGGCGCTCAAGGCGTACCTCCGGGCGGTGGGGGCCACGGAGCTCGACATGATGATCAACACCCACCCCCACGCCGACCACATCGGCAACGCCGCGTCGCTGCTGCGCGAGATGAAGGTGCGCCTGGTGCTCGATTCGGGCTTCGCGCACCCCATCCAGCAGTACCGCGACCTGCTCGACGCCGTGGAGGAGACCAAGACGCCCATCCGCATCGCGCGCCGGGGGCGGGCCATCGACATCGGGGGGGGGGCGTCGCTGGAGCTGCTCGGGCCCGAGGAGCCGCTGATCTCGGGGTCGCGCTCCGACCCCAACAGCAACTCCATCGTGTTCCGCCTCACCTTCGGCGACCAGTCGGCGCTCTTCACGGGGGACGCCGAGGAGGAGACGGAGGAGCGCCTCCTCAAGGGGCCCGAGCGACTCCGCGCGGGGCTCCTCAAGGTGGCGCACCACGGCAGCCGCCACGCGTCGAGCGACCGCTTCTTGGACGCGGTGTCGCCGGCGGCGGCGGTGATCTCGTGCAGCGAGCGCAACCGCTACGGGCACCCCGCCCCCGAGACGCTCGGCCGCCTAGAGCGCCGCGGCGTGCGCCACTGGGTGACGGCGCTGGCGGGGTCGCTGGTGGCGGACACGGACGGGCGCGCGTGGCGACTGAACGGGGAGGCGGTGGGCGCGGGCGGCGCGGGGGCGGCGGCGCAGGGGCGGGCGCAGGGGCAGGCGCAGGCGCAGGCGCAGGGGAGGGGGCAGGGGCGGGCGCAGGGGCAGGCGCAGGGGCGGGCGCCGGAGGCGGGCGCGGCGCC
>VGTA01000118.1 GCA_016874875.1 Deltaproteobacteria bacterium
CCACGCCGCCGCTGCACACGCGCGCGCCGGCGGCGGCGCAGAGGCCCACGCCGCAGCTGGTGGGCGACTGGGCGTAGTCCTCATCGAGGCGCCCGTCGCAGTCGTCATCCACGCCGTTGCAGGTGGGGTCGCTGGGGGCGCGGGCGCCCTGGCGGCAGGTGTTGAGCTCTTGGCCGTTGGCGCAGAGGAGGAAGCCCGTGGCGGCGCACGCGTTGGCGCCGCACGTGGTCATGCTCGTGACGTAGCCCTCGTCGACGAGGCCGTCGCAGTCGTTGTCCACGCGGTTGCACGAGGCGTCGCCCTCGGCGTCGGGGGGCGAGGGGGCGAGGCAGGAGTCGGCGAGGCGCCCGTCGAGGCAACGGAGCTGGCCAGCGCGCGTGCAGGCGCCCAGGCCGCAGGAGGTGGGGGCGTCGACGTGCCCCTCGTCGGTGCGCCCGTCGCAGTCGTTGTCCAGGCCGTCGCAGGGGTCGAGGGCGGTGGCGGGGGCGGCGGGGGCGCAGAGGTCGCGCTCCTGGGGGGGGGAGGAGGAGCGGTCGCAGGCGGTCTGGCCCGCGGCGCGGCAGGCGCCCGCGCCGCAGGTGAGGGCGCGCGGGGTGAAGCCCTCGTCCTCGCGCCCGTCGCAGTCGTCGTCCTGGCCGTCACAGTCGTCGTCCGCCCCCGCCGGCGCGCCCGGCGCGCAGGTGTCGAGCTCGCGCCCGCCCTCCTCGCAGCGGCGCTCGCCCGCGGCGGCGCAGGCGCCCACGCCGCACGCGGTGGGGGTGACGGCGAAGCCCTCGTCCACGAGGCCGTCGCAGTCCTCGTCGCGGTTGTTGCAGGCGGCGTCGCGCTCCGTGGGCGAGGGGAGGGCGGGGGCGCAGACGAGGCGCTCGGCGTTGTTGAAGCAGTAGCGCGTGCCGGAGCGCACACACTCGCCCACGCCGCAGACGGCGGGGGTGGGCAGGAAGTCCTCGTCGGCCTGGCTGCTGCAGTCGTCATCCACCCCGTCGCAGGTCTCGTCGGCGGGGGCGGGCGCCCCGGTCATGCAGGTGTCCATGGGGGTGTTGTCCACGCAGGTGAGCTGGCCCCGCGCGGCGCAGGCGCCCTCGCCGCAGTCCACAACGGAGCGCGTGAAGCCCTCGTCCGCGAAACCGTCGCAGTCGTCGTCCACGGCGTCGCAGCTGCCGTCGATCTCGTCGTCGGCGGGCGCCTCCACGGGCCCCAGCGGGAGGCACAGGGCGGCGCCGAGGCGGGCGGCGGGCAGCGCGTAGGCGTCGAGGTCGCCCTCGCCCACGCAGCGCACCGCCCCCGCCTGCTCGCAGGCGCCCATGCCAAAGCGGCAGGGCTCGCCCACCGCCCGCCGCTGCTCGTCGAGGGCGCCCTCATCCACGCGCCCGTCGCAGTCCTCATCGACGCCGTCGCACCGCTCGGGGAGGTCGGCGAACGCCTCATCCACCGCGCCGTCGCAGTCGTTGTCCTCGCCGTCGCAGGACTCCGGGGGCAGCGCCGCGTCGCTCACGCACTCGCGCTTGCCGTCGGCGCCGCAGGCCACGACGCCCTCGAGCTCGCACGAGAAGCGGGTGAGGCGGCAGAAGACGCCGAGGGCGCGCCCCTCAAGGCCGAGGCCCTCGTCGATGAGGCCGTCGCAGTCATTGTCGAGGTCATCGCACAGCTCCTCCTCCGCGCGCGACGAGGGCACCCAGCGGCAGAGCGCCCCCTCCTCGTCGGGGGAGGGGGTGAGGCGCACGGCGCCCTCAGGGCCCCTGTGGAGCCAGAAGCGCACCTTGAGGGCGCAGCCGAGGGCGCTGTCGCACTCACCGGGCACGGCGAGGTCGGCGCAGGCGGCGGGGCTGGCGGCGAGGCCCTCAGCCAAGATGACGAAGGCGCCCTCGGCGGGGGCGGCGCCCTCGGCGGGGACGCGCAGGTCCACGAGCGCCTGCTCGGCGCCGAGCAGGTGCAGGCCGTCGCCGTCGAGGTAGATGGGGAGGGCGAGGGAGGGGCTCTCCGGGGATTCGATGAGGAGGCAGCCCTGGGGGGTGTCGCCCGCCTGTCGAACGCAGCCCTGCTCCCCCTCCGCGCTCCAAGGCGCCCCGCCCGCCCCGCCCGCCCCGCCGCCCGCCTTGAGGCGCGGGCTGAGCTGGGAGACGCAGGGGCTGAGGTCGAGGGGGAGCGGGACATCTCTGTAAACGACCTCGCTGTCACACGCGGACGTCAAGAGCGACAGCGACGCCCATGTGACGAGCGTCACGCGGGGCGCCGCGCGGCGTTGAGAGAGTCGTTCAGCGTCCATCGGTGCTCTCCGGGGGTGAGGGCGGGAGGCGAGGTGCGCTGCGCGCGCACGTGGGCTAAGATAATCTAAATCCTCAGCGCAGCGGGAGGATCTTTTCTAGGTGCTGCCTGTCCTCGGGGGTCCAGGTCGCGAAGCCGCGGGGGTCGAGCCCCGCGCGCTCCAAGAAGGGCCTGTCCTGCCCACAGTCCATCAGCTGCAGCTCCCCGGGCGCCGTGTGGTACTGCCCGCAGCCGGGGTACATGGGCAGGCCGAGCGAGTGCCCGAGCTCGTGGCTGAGGGTGCTGCCGACGAGGTTGCCGAGGGCGCTCACGGCGCGCGCCACCTGCGCCGCGCGCGCGCCCTCCTCGCCGAGGCGGGCGGGCTGCGCGATGAGGGGGTCAAAGATCTCATCAAAGAGGGGGTCAGCGAGGGGGTTGTCGCCGCGCCGCGCCGAGAGGTTGAGGAAGGATTCCACGAACACGCCGCCGTAGGTGTCGCCGCTGTCGGCGTTGCGCCCGGCGAGGTTGTCGTTGAGGCGCTGGTTGCAGGTGTCGAGGCCGGTGGTGTTGTCGAGGCCGAAGAGGTCCTGCGCGTTGGGGTCGGGGCCGCCGAGCTGCACAGTGGAGAAGAGGGCGAAGTCGGCGGGGGGCTCGCGCCGCAGCTCGAGGTTGACGCCCGCGTAGTCGCGCTCCACCACGGCGATGATGGCGTCCACCACCTGCGCGCTCACGTTCCTCAGGCCAAAGAGTCTGAGCGAGTCCACAAAGGAGGGCAGGAGCTCGAGGTACACCACCTGGCGCGTGGGCTTGATCTCGAGCTCAACGGGGCGGGCGGGGCCCTCGACGGCCTCTTGCCCGAGGGCGGTGGTGGCCCACAGCTCCCCCGACAGCACCCCCGCCCGCGCGCCGAGCTCGTCGCCGCCGCAGGAGTCATCGAGCTGCGGCGACAAGAAGAGGGCGAGCGTCTCCCCTGAGCGCCACTCGGCGGGGAGGGAGAGCGCGTCCCAGCTCAGGGGCTCCTCGAGGGGGTTGTAGGGCTCAAAGCGCCCCCGGAAGGTGAGGGTGGTGAAGCCGCCGCCCTCGCCGCCCACAAAGCCCTCGCCGCTCAAGAGCAGCAGCTCGCCGCGGCTGACGCCGGGGGCGGAGAGCGCCGAGATGGAGGGCGGGGCGTAAGAGAAGGAGACGGGGACGCGCGCGCCCACCACCGCGGCGGCGTGCCCCTCGTTGGTGAGCTGCGCGTCGCCCTCAAAGCGCCCCGGGGCGAGGCCCCAGTCGCGCGGGGCGGCGACCCAGTCGCCGCGGGCGCGGCTGGCGGTGACGTCGCGCAGCGGGACGGCGAGCTCAACGGGGCGCGGCGCGGCGCCGGGGGGGGCGCTCGGGGTGAAGGCGCCGCGCAGGGTGAGGAGCGTCTGCCCCTCACCCTCCCGCAGGAGGCGCTGGGCGCTGACGGGGCGGGGGGTCTGGGGGGCGGCGGAGGGGCTGAGGGCGTCGAGCTGAGGCGCGAGCTCTCGGGCGAGGTCTGCGCGCCACGGGGCGCTGGCCGCCCCGCGCGCCTCATCGAGCGTGACCTCCACCGCGAGCACGCCCTCAACGGGGGCCTGCGGCGAGGAGAGGCCGAGGGGAATCGGCCAGCGCGCCTCGAGGGCGCCGTCGGGGCGCCGGCGCGCCTCGAGGGCGTGGTCGGCGCCGTTGAGCGTGAGGGTGACGCGGAGGGCGGCGCGCTCTAGGAGGCCGTCCCCGCGCACCTCAAAGTAGCCGCCGGGGAGGAGCAGGCCGGCGTCCACGGGCTCGAGGGTGACGAGCAGGGCGCCGAGGGGGGGCGCGGGGAGCTCGGAGACGGCGCAGGCGCTGAGGGCGCTGAGGGCGCTGAGGGCGCTGAGGGCGCTGAGGGCGCTGAGGGCGCTGAGGGCGCTGAGGGCGCTGAGGGCGCGGGGCGTCACGGCACACACACCAAGCCCTGCGGGGCGCGGCGGCAGGTGAGGCGGCCGCCCTCGCAGGACTCTCCCTCCGTGGCGCAGGTGGGGACGCAGGCGTCGCCGCCTAGGACGGCGGCGCAGGCGGTGTTGGCGGGACACGGGCGCGCGGCGCAGCCGCCCGAGGCGCAGAAGCCGATTCCCTTAAAGAAGCAGATCATGTCACCGGCGCACTCCTCAAAGCTGTCGCAGGGGCCGCCGACGGGGCTGTCGCCGACGGGGGCGCAGTAGGCGCTGAGGTCCTCAAAGCGCTTGCAGGCCTCACCGGCGCGGCACTCCTCGTCGCGCGCGCAGGGCTCCGCGCAGAGCCCGGAGGCGCCGCGGGGGACGCGCCCCGCGCGCGGGCTCACGCACACCGCGCCGGCGCCGCACGCCTGGTCGCCGCAGGCGCTCGGGGCGCAGGCGCCGGCCTCGCAGCGCTGCCCGAGGGGGCAGCCGGCGGTGGCGGCGCAGCCGCCGTCGCAGGCGCCCGGCGCGGCGGGGGTGACGGTCAGGGCGAGGTCGTAGCGGGCGCTGGCGTCGCCGTAGCCGTAGACCTCCACGAGCGCCACGCTGTCGCCGCCGCAGAGGGCGGAGAGGGCGACGCGCTCCTGGTCGCTGGTGGCGGAGACGCTGGAGTCGGCGAGGGCGCCCGCGGGGCCCTCGAGGGTGACGGCGAGGTCGAGGTCGCCCTCGAGGTGATCAAAGGTGAGGGCGGCGCTCAGCGCGCCGCCGGCGGGGACGGCGAGGCGGAAGAAATCCACATCCCCGGGGCAGACGCTGAGGTCGCGGAGGTCGTGGAGGGCGCCGCTGAGGGGCAGGGCGCCCTCGGGGGAGTTGTTGGCGCCGCGCCCCTCCTCGTGGGGGTCATCCGCGCACCGCTGCGCGCAGCCGGCGACGCGCAGGCACTGCGCGCCCATCACGCCGCTGGCGCTGAGGGCGTCGCGGCACTCCTCGCCCGCCTCGCAGGCGCCCGCGGCCCCGCAGTCGCGAGCGCACACGCCGCCGAGGGGGCTGGCCGCGTCGGGCACGCAGAGGTCGCGCGCGCCGCCGCACTGCGCGTCGGCGACGCAGGGGGCGCAGGGGGGGTAGGCGGGGGCGTCGAGGGGGTCCCAGCGCGCGGAGAGGGACTGCAGCGCGCCCACGGTCAGGTGGTCGCAGAGGGCGCCCTCGCGGTCATCGTCATCGCTCACCGTCACCTGGTAAAAGACGCGCGCCTCGCCGAGCAGGTGGGGGGGGGGAATCAGCCCACGCCAGGCGCTCTCGCCGGGGGCGAGGGGGGCGGCGCCCCCGGCGGGCGGGGCGGGCTCCATCACGCGCTCCACCCAGCGCCCAGAGGGGGCCTCCTGCGCCGCGGGGGCGAGCTCATAGGCGAGGGTGGGGGCGCCCTTGACGCCGAGGTCGTCCCAGATGGTGACGAGGACCTCGGCGTTGCGCGCGCCGCGCAGGTCCAAGGGGGGCGCGTAGCGCACCACGGGCGCCTCGCCCTCGCAGGCGCCCCCCTGCGCGCCCGTGAGGCGGACGAGGAGGCGCTTCTCCGCGGGGGGCAGGCCGCGGGCGCTGTGCGCGAGGAGCGAGAGCGGGTACTGCGCGCGCGCTTGGATCTGCGCTGGGCTGGGGCACCACGAGAGCAGGGCGCGCTTGGGGCCGCTGGGCTCGAGCGTCATGCCCTCCGGGGCGGGCGCATCGAACGCCACGCTCACCTCCGCGGCGTCGAGGGAGTCGGCCTGGAGCGCGATGGGGGCGCTCAGGCAGGAGGCGAGGGAGAGGTCGAGCGTGAGCACCTCGCCGGCCGGCTCCGTGAATCGGATGAGCTGTCCGCCGCCCACGCCGCCGTCGGTGACGGTGAGGGCCACGGTCTCGGCGCTCTGGGCGCCAAAGGAGTCGGTGACGCGGACCGAGAGGGCGTAGACGCCCACGTCGGCGTTGCCGGGGGTCCAGCTGAAGACGGCGCCGTAGGGGCTGACCTGCTGGAGGCGCGGGACGCCGCCGGGGGCGGCGGTCTGGGTGGGGGGGGGGGGGGGGGGGGGGGAGGGGGGGGGGGGGGGGGGGAGGAGGGGGGGGGGGGGGTGGGGGGGGGGGGGGGGGGGGGGGGGGGGGGGGGGGGGGGGGGGGGGGGGGGGGGGGGGGCGAGAGCGTCATGGAGAAGGAGACTGGGTGCTGCTCGTGGTCGACGGCGCGCACCTCGACCTGCGTGTTGAGGTTGGCGGTGAGGGTGAGGTCGCCGAGGTCGATGAGGGCGGGGGGCGTGTTGGGGTCGGAGGTGCAGGCGGCGAGGGCGGCGAGGGCGGCGAGGGGGGCGCGGGCGGCGAGGGCGGGCGGGGGCGGCAGGGGGCGCTGGGCGTGGGAGGTCATGCTAGGCTCTCGTGGCTTGAGTTGTGCGAGTGGTGAATGATGACACCGCGGGGCGGGGCGCGTCTAGCGAGGGTGCGCGCGTGTGGAGAGCCTTGAGTTCTTGGGGTGCTTGAGGGTATGGAGGGGTGTCCTCATCGCGCGCCTCGGGAGCGCCCGGTCGCTCGGCGGTCGCGCGAGGGGGCTCCTCAAAAATCCTCTGCGCTCACAGGAGCTTGATATGTCGACTTCGATGTCCGCGCCCGCCGCCCCCGCGCCCCGCCCCCTCGCCGCCCCCCTCGCCGCCCCCCTCGCCGCCCCCCTCGCCGCCCCCCTCACCATCGCCGGGGTGCACGCCCGCGAGGTGCTCGACAGCCGCGGCAACCCCACCATCGAGGTGGAGGTCACGCTCGCGGGGGGCGCGCAGGGGCGTTTCGCCGTGCCCTCGGGGGCGTCCACGGGGGAGCACGAGGCGCTCGAGCTGCGCGACCTCGACCCCGCGCGCTACCTCGGCAAGGGGGTGCGGGCGGCGGTGCGGAACGTGAACGAGACGATCGCGCCCGCCCTCATCGGCGCCAGCGCCCTAGAGCAGCGCGCGGTGGACGCGGCGCTCTTGGCGCTCGACGGCACGCCCAACAAGAGCGGGCTGGGGGCCAACGCGCTCCTCGGGGTGAGCGTGGCGACGGCGCGCGCGGCGGCGAGCGCGCTGGGGCTGCCGCTGTGGCGCTATCTGGGCGGGGCGAACGCGCATCGCCTGCCGATGCCGATGATGAACATCATCAACGGCGGGGCGCACGCGGATAACTCGATTGATTTTCAAGAGTTTATGATCGTGCCGCAGGGCGCGCGCTCGTTTCAGGAGGCGCTCCGCGTGGGGACGGAGGTGTTTCATCACCTCAAGAAGGTGCTGAAGTCGCGCGGCATGAACACGGCGGTGGGGGACGAGGGGGGGTTCGCGCCCAATATCGCGCGGAACGAGGACGCGCTGGTGATCATCGTGGAGGCGATCCGCGCGGCGGGGTACACGCCCGGGGAGGACGTGGCGCTGGCGCTCGACGTGGCGAGCAGCGAGTTTTATCGCGGGGGGCGCTATACGCTCGAGGGGGAGGGGCGGAGCTTCAGCTCGGAGGAGCTGGTGGAGTTCTACGCGGGGCTGTGTGACCGCTACCCCATCGTGAGCATCGAGGACGGGATGGCGGAGGACGACTGGGAGGGCTGGGCGGCGCTCACGCGGCGCCTCGGCGGGCGCGTGCAGCTGGTGGGGGATGACCTCTTTGTGACGAATCCCGCGCGCCTGGCGCGGGGGCTCCGAGAGGGGGTGGCGAACAGCGTGCTCGTGAAGGTGAATCAGATCGGGACGCTGACGGAGACGCTCGACTGTATTGAGCTCGCGCAGCGTCACGGCTACACGACGGTGATCAGCCACCGCAGCGGGGAGACGGAGGACACGACGATCGCGGACCTGGCGGTGGCGGTGAACGCCGGTCAGATCAAGACGGGCTCGGCGAGCCGGAGCGACCGGGTGGCGAAGTATAATCAGCTGCTGCGGATCGAGGAGCGCCTGGGGGCGCAGGCGGGGTGGGCGGGGCGCGCGACGTATCGTCGCTGAGGGTGAGGTGAGCGGTATGTGGCACTCGACCTGTGAGAGGCGCGGCGTGGGGGCGGCGCGGCGG
>VGTA01000119.1 GCA_016874875.1 Deltaproteobacteria bacterium
GGTTGGGGTTTGGGGCTGGGGCTGGGGCTGGGGCTGAAGCTGACTACGGTAGGTCTTAGTCATGGGCGCTCTTCTCTAGGCAGGAGTGTTCAGGCCATGTGCGTCTGCTCTATATATGAACACCTCAGCGCGCGCCTCTCGTGTGGGGGAGTGATCTTTTTTTGAGCACGTGGAGTCCGTCGCTCTTTTTTGAGCCACTCCTTAGCCACGCGCCCCAAACGCCAGCGAGTAAGACCTGTGGCGCCCCGCCCCCACCAGCTCCGCGCGGTCCTCAAAGAGATCGAGGTGCGCGTCACACAGGCCGTGCGTCAGAGGCGCCTGCAGCGTGACGTGATGCACGCCGCCCGCGCACCGCGCGTAGCCGCCCTGGTGCCGGTGACCGGCGAGGTACACGGGGACCAGCCCCGGGCGGGCGCACAGCAGAGCGAGCGCCTCCTCGGCGTCAAAGGCGAGGTTGCGGTGAGAGGCGGCGTCGGGGGAGAGGGGCAGGTGAGAGGCGGCGCACACCCGCTCCCCGGCGCGCGCGGCGTCGCTGAGGGTGTCGCCGAGCCACTCGAGCTGCCGACGCCCAAAGCCGCCATTGAAGGGGACAAAGCGCTGGAGGGCGGGGGGCAGCCCCTCAAAGAAGTCTCGCCCGGGGACGCCGTAGTTGGGGTTGCGCGCGCGCAATAGCTCCACCGCGGCGGCGCGGCCGGGGAGGTGGGCGGGTTGCATCTCGGAGAGCTCGTAGGCGTTGAGCAGGACCACGCGCCACCCCGGGGCGGGGGAGAAGCTGTGGTAGAAGCGCTCGCCCCGCGAGACCACGTGCGTGACGCCGTCGCGCTCGGCGTTGAGGTGGGCGCGCAGCTCGTCCCAGCTAAAGTTGTAGAGCTCGTGGTTGCCCACGGCGTGGTAGACGGGGGCGGGGGCGCCGTGGAGGGCGTCGAGGGCCTCGCGGAGCGCCTCGCGCGAGCGCGGCGCCTCAAAGCGGAGCCCTTGGCCGTATGAGCCGCTGTTCTGGCCGTCGATCAGGTCGCCGAGCTGCAGCACGCAGGCGGGGTGGGGGCGCAGGGCGCGCCAGCGGCGCACGGCGTGGCGCGTGTGCTCGAGGGAGGCGGCGTAGGTGCGCAGCTCAAAGCCCCCGTGGTCGTGCGCGTCGTCGATGTTGGCGTACTGGATGTCGCTGATGAGGGCGATTCGCAGCTGAGGGGTGATCATGAGGGGGGCGCTCCTAAGGGCGGGCTAGGGGGGAGGAGAGTGTCACAGCGGAGAGGGAATCCTCAAGGGGGGCGCGCCTTCCTCGCCGCTCAGCACCCACCGCAGCGCGCCCCTGAGCGCCTCGCTGAGCGCCTCGCCGCCGCGCGGCGCCAAGAGCGCCAGCAGCGCCTCGCGCGCCCCCTGTGTCCGCCGCGCCGGAATCAGCGACGGGAGCACATCCCGCAAGACATCCTCCCGCAGCGCGTCCCCCTCCTCGAGCAGCCCAAGGGCGCCCTGCGGATCACGGACGAGCGCCGGCAGGTGCCCATCGCGCCACAGGTCGAGCGCCTCGCGCGTGCTGAGGGGGGCCTCGTGCACCCGCAGCGGCCGCGAGGGGCGGCCCGCGGTGACCAGCGCGTGCTCTCCGCGGGCGTCGCGCGTCACCACGCCCAACCCCCCCTCGCGCCAGAGCGCCTCGAGCAGCCAGCGCGCCTCCGCCTCAAGGGCCGCGTCGCCCCCCTCTTCCCCCTCAGGCACCTCGTGAATCAACGCAGGGAAGCGCGCGAGGCGCCACGCTTCTCCCCGAGGCCCCTCAACCCGCGCGCGCCCGAGGTTGGTCTGCGGATTCAGCGTGATCAGCTCATCCAGGTGCAGCAGCACCTCATGCACGAGGGCGTCATGCCGCTCACGCGTCGGCTTCTGTGCCGCGATCAAGCAGCTCGCCCGCAGCGCGCTCAGCGCGCTCAGCAGCCCCCGAACGTGAATCACCGCGCTCGCCTCATCGCGCTGCGCCTCATAGAGCGACCAGAACAGGGCCTTGCCGAGCGGCGCGGGGTCCTCAAGCAGGTCATCGAGAGTCAGCAGCCCTCTCACGCGCTGCGCTTGATCCACCACGGGAATCATAAACGTCTCGTTCAGCAGCAGCCCGAGGAGCGCGTAGAGGAGGGGGTCACGCGGCTCCACCACCATCGGGCGCTCAATCCGCTCTAGGGGGCGTGAGGGGTCATCGCGGTCCTCCTCTCGGCAAATCGGCGCCGAGAGCAGCGCCTCGCAGCGCCCCTCAGCGTCGAGGAGCGGCAGCGAGAAGACGCCGTTTTGCTCCATAAAGCGCCTCAGGCGCCGCTCGGCGCGCGCGTCAGGCGGAGGGGCGCGCAGGTAGAGCGCGCGGTGCGCCGGCGTCAGGTATTGGTCGATGTCTGACCAGCGCGCCTCCGCTCTCCTGTGCCCGCGCTCCCGCAAGAGCGCCGAGATCACGTCGTCACAGATCTTCACGCGCTCCTCTGGCGTGGCGGGGCGCGGGGGGTGGTCGTTCTGGAGCGTTGGGTCTTCGTCGCGCGGCCCCCGCCACACCTCCGTCTCGGCGCTCCACCGCCCTCTCCGGGCGACGAAGGTGATCACAGGCTCGGCGCTGACGTGCTCCACGGTGTGGATGTGCCGCGCGTCCACAAAGAGCGGCGCGCAGTCCTCATCAAAGAGGACGCCCCCCTCATGGGGGTAGCCGACGCCCCGCTCATAGCGCACCTCTATGAGCGCCCCCGCCCTGCGCTCGCGGAGGCGCTGGCGCCCCTCCTTGCGCTCATATACAGCGTACGAGGGCATGGGGTCACGGGAGGGATCACGGCCGTGGTCGTCCTCGGCGGCTGGGCGCGCCTCGTAGTAGCGATAGCGGTAGCTCCCCTGCAGGCACACCGAGATAAAGTCTTGCTTGTGGCTGTGTTTGAAGGTTTCGCTGCCGTTGCGGAAGATGTGGACGCGGAGCTCCACGCCGTCCCGCGCGCCCTCCTCTCCTTGGGGACACAGGTCGGTGAAGAGCTCCACGCGGTCGATGATGCCTGGGTTGACCGTAAAGGCCCTCTCCTGCAGCCACGCGCGCAGCTCCCCCGGGTCATGCCACGCCGCGTAGCGCATGAGGCATGAGAGGGCGTGGATGTTGAGCGTGGTTGATTCGTTGAACTGGTCAAGCGTCCTAATCTCGCTCGCGAGCTGCGTGAGCTCAAAGGTCAAGCGTCGCGGGATGGAGTGATTCATCGCGCGCCTCCGTGTCGTGGTGGGTGTGACGCTGCGCTTAGACGCCGTGGGGGATGTCGTGTGAGTGTATGTGGTGTATATGATAAATTTAGTGTATATAGTGTGTATGATAAGTTTAGATTATTTATGCTCGTGTAAAAGCACTAGAGAGCCTAAAAGCGCCTACCCCCTATGCTGTCTAAACTGTCTAGACCGCATCTTACCGCCATTCGATCAAAGAAATCCCAAGGAGCTGAGCAGGTGAAGAGGGTCGTTGTGACGGGCGCCTCTGGCGTCATCGGCGGCGCGCTGTGTGAGCTGCTGCTCGCGCGCGGGTGGGAGGTGCTCGCCCTCGGGCGCCGCCCTGAGGCGCTCGCCGCGCTCAAGAGCGCCGCGCGCTCCGCGCCGCTCAACGTCGCCGCCCTTGAGCTCGACGGGTGTGACGGCGACGCGCTCGCGGCGCTGCTCGACTCCCTGGGCTGGCGAGTCATCTCAGGCCTCGTCAACGTCGCGGGGCTCTCGGTGGGCGGCGAGATCGTCGATGTGTCGCGTGACGACTGGGCGCGCTCCCTCAACGTCAACCTCACCGCCCCGATGCTCTTCACGCAGGTCTGCGCGGCGCGCATGGGCGCGGGCGCCTCCATCGTCAACGTCTCCTCCCCGGTGGCGGTCATCGGCGCGCGCAAGGTGAGCTACGCGGCCAGCAAGGCCGCGCTGCACGGGCTCACCGTCTCATGCGCGCGCTCGCTGGGCGCGCGCGGCGTCCGCGTCAACCTCGTCCTCCCCGGCGCCACGCTCACCCGCATGACGAGCCACTGGACACCTGAGAAGCGGACTCGAGTCGCGCAGGAGAGCTTCCTCGGCCGCCTCTGCGCCCCCCACGAGGTGGCCGCGGCCATCGCCTTCCTGCTCTCAGAGGACGCCTCCTTCATCACGGGCGCCACCCTCGACGTCACGGGCGGAGCGCTCTGGAGGGCGTAGCGCCTGATCGTTTACGCGCCTGCCCCTGGCCCCGACCGGCGCCCCAGACCCGCCGCGATAGGCGCCGCGAGGCACAAGAGCGCCCACAGCCCCAGCGTGCCCCACGCGGGCGCCCAGGGCAGCTCAAGGGCGCGGGCGGCGCCGCCGGCGAGGGCGGCGGCGCAGAGGGTGACGATGAGCGCGCTCAGCCCCCCGATCAGCCCCAGCTCCAGCCGCGCGAGTCGCCAGCCGCGCCGCGCCGGTACCCCGAGCAGCGCCAGGCTCTCCACGCTCCGCGCGCGCCGCGCGTAGTCGCGCCGCGCCCCCCCCACGAGCAGCAGCGCCCCGGCGAGGGCGCACAGCCCCCCCGTGAGCCACAGCGCCAGGCTGAGCGCGCTGAGCAGGCGGCGCCCCTCGGCGAACACCGGGCGCAGGTCCACGAGGCTGATGTTGGGGGCGGCGCTCATCACCGCCCGCGACAGCGCCGCCAGCGACGCGTCGCTCGGCAGGCGCGCGGAGGCCATGTAGGTGCGCGGCGCGCCCTCTAGGACGCCCGGGGGGGCGATGAGCTGAAAGTTGGGGCGCAGACTCAGCCAGTCCACGCGCCGGAGACTCGCGACGGTGAACGTGAGCTCCACGCCCTGCACGTCAAAGGTCAGCGCGTCGCCCACCGCCACCCCCAGGCGCGCCGCGAAGCGCTCCTCGAGGCTGAGGAGGGCGACGGCGGGGTCGCGCGCCTCCTCTTCGCTCCACCAGCGCCCCTCCGCCAGCTCCTCCGCCGGCCCGAGGCCCACGCGCGTGGTGATGTTGTGCTCGCGCACGAGCTCCCACCGGCGCTCGCGGCTGGTCTGGCGCGGGTCGTCGAGCGCCTCGCGGCCCAGGGCCTCCCCCCGGACGGCGGTCAGGCGCCCGCGGATGAGCGGCGCCCCCTCGAGGTTGGGCACCCCCGCCGCCGTCGCCGCCTCCTGCATCGCCGCCAGCTGGTCCTCCTGCACGTCGATCAAGAACACCTGCGGCGCGTCTGCGTCGCTCAGCGACAGGGCGGCGCGCAGGGCGCCCTCGGTGGCCTGCAGCCCCGCGATGAGGCTAAAGCCCACGCTCAGACTCAGCAGCGCCGCCACCGCGCGCGCCCGGTAGCCCAGCAGCGCGCGCAGCGCGAAGCGCAGCGCCGCGCGCCGGTTGAGCGTGGCGCCCCCCGCCCCCCGCCGCAGGAGGCGCTCGAGGCCGCGCAGCCCCCACAGCCCCAGCGCGATCAAGAGCGCGCAGAGCGCCCCGAGGGCGGCGAGGGCGGCGGTGAAGAGGGCGGCGAGGGTGGGGCTGCCCGAGAGCGCCGCGAGGTACCCCCACAGCGTGAGTCCGAGGGCGCCGCCGAGGGCGAGGCGCTCGCCGGAGGTGAGGCGGAGGTCGGGGTCAGCGGCGCGCCAGAGCGCCTGCGTGGAGGCGCGCGCGAGGGCGCGCTGCGCGGCGGCGTTGACGCAGAGACTCACCCAGAGCGCTAGCGCCACGGCGCCGAGGGCGCTGAGGGGGCTGAGGGTGAGCGGCAGCGGCAGCCCGAGCCAGGGCTCAGCGACAGCGGCGAGGGCCGCGTGCAGCCCCAGCCCCAGCCCCACGCCGAGGACGCCCCCCGCGAGCCCCACCCCCAGGCACACGAGCGTGTAGAGCCGCCTCAGCTCGCGGTGGGGCACGCCTAGACTCTTGAGGGCGCCCACCAAGGGCAGCTGGTCGCGCAGGAGCCCGAGCAGCCCCGCGGCGAAACTGAGGGCGGCGAGGCTGAGCGTGACGAGCCCGATCATGGAGAAGAACAGCCCCACGCGCTCAAAGACGCGGAGCGTGCTCGGCTGCGCGTCGAGGTAGCTGCGCACCTCCACGTGCTCCGGGGCGCTCGCGCTGAGGTCGTCGCGGAGCGCGCGCGCCCGCGCCCCCGGGTCCCGCGCCCTCGAGTCCCGCGCCTCCGGGTCCCGCGCCCCCGCCTCAAGCCCCTCCGCCTCAAGCCCCCCCTCCCGCTGCGCCCACATCAGCGAGCGGCGCGCGCGGCTGCCGCGCTGCACGAGGTTGAGCGCCGTCAGCTCCTCAAGGCGCATCATGACGCGCGGGGCGAAGGTGAGCGCCCCACCAAAGCCTCCGTCCGGCTCACGCTCCACCACCCCCGCCACGCGAAACTCGCGCCCCGCCACCGTGAGCGTCGCCCCCACCCCCGCGCCGCGCTGGTCGGCGAGGGAGGCGGCCACCCACACCTCCCCGGGGGCGATGGCGGGCGTGGCGGCGGGCGCGGCGGCGGGCGCGGCGGCGGGCGCGCGCAGGGTGATGGCCCCCCGGAGGGGGTAGCCCGCGCTCACGCCCTTGAGCGAGACCAGCGAGGGCGCCTGCGTCCCCACCGCCGCCATCGACGCCAGCTCCATCACCTGCGTCAGCTCCCCCTCCGCCTCTAGGCGCGCGCGCGCCGCCTCCACCCACTCGTCGCCCTCCAGCGCCCGCCAGCTCTGGAGCCGCAGATCCCCGCCGAGGGCGTCGCGGGCCTGAGCGTAGAGCGTGACCTCCACCGCCCGCAGGACGCCGCTCACCCCGGCGAGCGCCGCCACCCCGAGCGAGAGGCTGAGCGCGAACCCCAAGAGTCGCCCGCGCTCCGCCCACGCCAGCCGCCGCCACAGCGCCCGCGTCATCAGGAGGTGCGCGCTCACGCCTCCACCTCCACGAGCCGGCCGCCCTGCACCCGCCAGTGGCGCGTGGCGCGCCCGGCGAGGGTGAGGTCGTGCGTCACCACCAGCAGCGCCACCCCGTGGCGCTCTGGCAGCGCGAAGAGGAGGTCCGCCACTCGCGCCGCGCTCCGCCAGTCGAGGTTGCCCGTGGGCTCATCGGCGATGATGAGGGCGGGGCGGTGGGCGAGGGCGCGCGCGATGGCCACGCGCTGCTGCTCGCCCCCCGACAGCTCGCTCGGGCGGTGCCCGAGGCGCTCCCCGAGGCCCACCTCCCCCAGCAGCGCCCCCGCCCGCTCCTCCGCCGCCCGCGGCGGCTCCCCGAGCAGCTCGAGGGGGAGCGCCGCGTTCTCGAGCGCGGTGAGGTGCGGGAACAGCCGAAAGTCTTGAAAGATCAGCCCCACCTCCGAGAGGCGCCACAGCGCGCGCGCCTCGAGGTGCGGCGCGGGCAGCGGCGCGCCGCGCCACAGCACCTCGCCGGCGGTGGGGGCCTCGGTGCCCGCGAGGAGGTGCGTGAGCGTGCTCTTGCCGCTCCCGCTCGGCCCGCTCAGCGCCGCGCTCTCCCCGGCGCGCAGGGCGAGGTCGACGCCCTCGAGCACCTGCACGGACTCGCGCCCGGGGGGGGTGAAGGTCTTGTAGAGGCCGCGCGCCTCAAGGAGCGGAGGGAGGTCTGGGCTCACTGGCCCTCCTGCCGCGGGGCGGGGGCGAGGGGGGCGAGGGTGGCGAGCGCCCCGCTCTCCTCGAGGAAGCTCAGGAGGCGCGCCGCGAGGAGCTTGTGCCCCTCCGCGTTGGGGTGGATGCCGTCCCCGAGGTTGAGCGACGGCTCCCCCGCCACCCCGTCGAGCAAGAACGGCATAAACGGCACCTTGAGCTCCTCGGCGAGCGCCGGGAAGGCGGCGTTGAAGGCGCGCTCGTAGTCGGCGCCGTAGTTGGGGGGGAGGCGGGTCCCGAGGAGGTACACGCGCGCGCCGCGCGCCTGCGCCTCGCGGACCGTGGCGCGGATGTTGTCCTTCATCGCCTCGATGGGCTGCCCGCGCATGCCGTCATTCGAGCCGATGCACAAGAAGAGCGCCGCCGGGCGCGCCCGCAGGAGCCACCCGAGGCGGCGCCGCACCCCCGCGCTCGTGTCGCCGCTCACCCCCGCGTTCCGCACCTGCACCCGCAGCCCGCGCGCGCCCAGCGCCTCCCCGAGCCGCGCCACGTACCCCTCGTCCGGGGCGAGCCCGTAGCCCGCCGTGAGGGAATCGCCCACAAAGACCCAGGTGGGCGCCGCGGCGACCTCCTCGGCGCGCGGCGCGGGCGCCGCGGCGCGCGCCTCTCGCGCGAGCCCCCCCCCCCCCCCCCCCCCCCCCCCCCCCCCCC
>VGTA01000120.1 GCA_016874875.1 Deltaproteobacteria bacterium
TGAGGAGGCGCACGTTCCGGTCGCGCAGCTTGAGGTCCTCGGCGCGCCCCTCCTCGATGCTGTAGAGCTCGCTCATGGCGCGCGTGAGCGCCTCGCCGCCCACGTCCACGCGATGCACCCGCCGGACGCCCGACGAATCGAGGATCGCCCACTCCGCCCCGCGCGCCCCGAGGTCGAGGACGGCGAGCGCCTGCCCGGGGGCGGGGGCGGGGGCGAGCTGCCCAAAGGTGAGGCCCGAGAGCGTGAGCAGCTTGGGGTTGAGCCCCTGCGCGCTCATCTCCGCGAGCACCTCCTCAAAGCGCTCGCGCATAGCGTACGCCACCAGCACCTCCACCCCCCCCTCGCCGCGCGCCCCCACGAGCTGATCGGCGAACACCACCTGCTCCACCTCAAAGGGCAGCGCGTCGTCGAGCTCAAAGGGGAGCACCTCCGCCACGCGCCGAGGCTGGCTGAAGGGCATCTCGATGACCACGGTGGAGGTGAGCTCCCGCGGGAAGGCGCAGGCGAGGGGCTCGTGCAGCAGCTTGCGCGCCGCGAGGAGCTCCACGGCGGCGCGGACGCGCGCCCGCAGCGGGTCCTCCTCGGGCTCCGGCGACACGGGCGCCGCGTACACGCCCTTGAGCTCAGGGCCGCTGAAGCCCACGAGCACCTCACAGACGCGCACCTCGCGCGCGCCCAAGTCGAGGCCGACCATCTTGGTTGCCATTAGTCCTCCCTGTAGTAGAGGGTGCGCACGACGGGCCCGTCCTGCTTGAGCACCGCGGTGAGGGTCTTGGTCATCTCCCCGAGGTGCCCGCGCACCGTGAGTCGGAAGAGCTGATCCTGCGCGCCGAGGCCGCCCACCATCTGCGGCCACTGCACGTCGGTCTTGATGAACTGGTACTGCAGCTCGGTCATCTGGTAGCGCGTCATGAGCACCATCAGCGGGTCCACCAGCTGCCCCACCCCCCCCGAGACGAGGTAGGTGAGGGGGTCCTGCGCCACGCGGATAAACTCATTGGGGTTGGGGAACACCTGCCCGAGCAGGTTGCCCGTGAGCATCTTGTTGATCTGCACGGTGGCGCGCGCGTCGGTGATCATGCGGGCGTAGCGCCCAAACAGGTCACGCCCGAGGTCCGCCGAGGGCGACTCCTCGCCGCACACGAACGCCTCCGTCTGCTGAAAGCGCGCGGTGTGCGCCTGCAGGAGCGACGAGATGACCTCCGCCGACGCCGTGTTGACGTTCACCTTGTCGGTGGCGTAGACGCTCACGCGGTCGCGCAGGAAGAAGTAGAGCTCGTCGCTCACCCCGCGCACCAGCCGCAGCTCCTCCACGCTGTCAAACATGCTGTCCTTGCTGCGGTAGCGGTCGTCCATGTCGCGATAATACGAGTCCTCGCCCTCCCCCGCGCCCTCCTGCAGGCGCCAGGTGAAGGGGTCGATGCTCACGCGGTTGTCATCGGCGTCGATCCAGTCCACGAGGTTGCCGATGACCTCCTCGCGCGTATAGCGCTGCCCGTCGGGCTGCTCTGCCTCAAACACGTGCGCCACGGCGGGGTCACACAGGAGCGAGCGGAGCTTGCGGACGGTGGTGAGGCGGCTAGGGCAGTTGAGCGGGTCAAACGCCGCCGCCACCCCCGCCGCCGCCCCCTGCCCCGACGCCTCCGCCGCCTGCGCCTGCTGCTGCACGCGCTGCTGGCTCTCCATGAGCGCCATGTTGGGGGGGACGCAGGCGAGCCCCACGAGCCCAATAAACGACGACTCGGGCTTAATCACCACCTCGTCCACCTCCGCCACGTCGAGCTTGAGCCCGCCCATGCCCTCGAGCGGCACCGAGAGCCCCCCCATAGGGAGGTCCACCTGCCCGCGGATAAAGATGCCGAGCAGCAGGTTGCACACGCGCTCGAGGTTCACCTTGCCCTGCATCGCCCCAAACGGCCCCCACGCCGCGCGGTCGAGGCAGGCGCGGGTGAGGTCGAGGGCGGTGTCGGCCACGGCGTTGGCGCGCACCTCGTCGCGCACATAGGCGCCCTCGTTGAGGTGGGTGATGGCGGTCTTGGAGAAATCCACCACCACGATGGTGAGCACGGCCACGGCGGTCATGACCATCAAGAGCGCCACGCCCGCCTGCGCCTCGCGGCGGCGGCGCCGGCGGGCGCGGGGCTGAGGGGCGGGGGCGCTCATCGCTTAAACTCCGTGATGGGCTGAATGGGGCGGCGAATCTTGGGCGCCGCCTGCCCCACAAAGCGCACCGTCTGGCGCGAGCCCTCGCGCTCGAGCTCGAGGGTCACGCGGACGCGGGCGGGGAGCAGCTGCTTGTCGTCGCTGTCCCACGAGCGCTGCCAGGCGTCATCGCCGATCTCCTTGGCGTCGTCCCAGTACTCGAGCTTAAAGGAGCGCACCCCGTCCACCACCGGCCAGGTGGCGCCGCCGCGGTCGGGGCGGTTGTCGACGCGGCGACTCTCGCGGCGGAAGAGCGTGGGGGAGGAGTAGGGCGTGTCGTAGTCGGGGCGCCGCAGGAAGTACGCCACCTCCGCCTGGTCCGACTCGCGCCCCTCGGCGCGCAGGCGGATGTGGGCGGATGTGGCGAAATAGACCTCGTCCTCCTCCCCCAAGAAGCGCGTCAAGACCGCCGGGTCCTCCTCGCGCATCTCCTCGGGGGGCTGCGCGCGCAGGAAGGCCATGCGGAGGTCGCGCGTGAGGCGCCGCATGGTCTGACGCGCCTCGTGGAAGCGCTCGTTGGCGTCGAGGACGTTGCGCTTGGCCTTAAAGCTGCTCGACATGCTCTGCACCACCGAGAGGGAGAGCACGGCGAGGAGGCCCACGGCGATCATGACCTCGAGGAGCGTAAAGCCGCGGGCGCGGCGGGGTGGCGAGCGCATCATCCGCGCGCCCTCACTTGTCGGTGGGGGGCGGCGCGCCCTGGTTGATGAGGGTGTTCTCGAGCTGGCGCTGGTTCTCGTTGGCGGCGTTGTCCTCGGGGGGAGGCACGCCGGAGGCGCTGTCGGCGCCGAGGGCGGTGACGAAACGCTCCACCACCACGCGCCGGGTCTTGGTCTGATCGCGCCACGACACCTCCACGCGCACCTTGCGGATCTTGTCCTCGAGCTGCTGCAGGAACATCGGAATCGCCCCTGTGGCCATGGCGAGCTGGCCCATCATGTTGCCCATCGCCCCGCCGGGGTCCGCGCCGCCCGCGGCGCCCGCGCCCATCGCGCCCATCGCGCCCTCCGCCCCCAGCGCGCCCTCCGCCCCCAGCGCGCCCTCCGCCCCCAGCGCGCCCTCCGCCCCGCTCCCGTCGCCCGCCCCGCCAAAGCCCATCAGCAGACTCCCTAGGCGCTCCGTGAGCTGGTCGGCGGCGCCCTCCTGGATCTCGAGCTTGAAGGCGCAGACCTTCCAGCGAAAGGAGCCCACGCGGCGGTCACGGAAGCCCTCCTCCTTAAAGTCGCCCTCCTCGCAGTTATCAAACACGTCCACGCTGTCGGTGAGGAGGGCGTGCTTGACGTCGAGGAGCTTGCCCTCGAGCAGGAAGGCGGCCTGGCTGGCGCGGTTGCTGTAGTCGCTCGACTGGATGGCGACGCTCTGGTGGCCGAGGAGCGCCACGAGGGAGAAGGCGAGGATCGCCATGGCGATCATGAGCTCGAGGAGGGTGAAGGCGCGCGGGGCGCGGGGGGCGCGGGGGGGGCGTCTCACTCGTTCTCCTCCTTGACGGCGCGCCCAAAGTAGCGCCCCGGGTCCACCTCGCCGGGCGCGCGCGTCACCTTGCCCGTGAGCGGCGAGAGGGTGAGGGTGAATGTGATGCCCTCGCCCTCCTCGCGGCGGTTGGTGAGGTACACCATCGCCGGCTCGGCGAAGCCGTTGGGGAAGAAGTGGATGTGCGCCTTACCGGCGCGGAACACGTCCTCCTGGCTCGGCGTAAAGACGCCGGCGAGGCGGACGCCCTTGTCGAGGCGCAGCGCGGGGAGGTCGGGGTCCTCGCTGAGCTTGGGGGGGGCAAACACGGGCGGGCGCCCCTCCTCCTGCGCGCGCTCGTTGAGGCGCTCCTGCTCCTCGGTGAGGGCGTCGGGGCTCTCGCCCTCGTCGCGTTTCTCGCGCGTGATGAGGAGCGGGTCGCTCGTGGCGGCCGCCGAGAGCGCCCCGCCCTCGAGGTCGAGGGTGAGGCGCACGTACTTGCCGTGCGCCACGGCGTAGGTGAAGCACCGGCGCAGCGCGCCCGCCACCGCGTTGCTCTGCGCCCGCATCTCCGCCGCCGACACCTGCCCAAAGGTAGACGACAGCACGCCCACCAGCAGCCCCCCGATGGCGACCACCACGAGCAGCTCGAGGAGGGTGAAGCCCCCCGGCGCGCGGCGGGGCGCGGGGCCGGCGGCGCGGGGGGGGCGGGGCGCGGGGGGGGCGGGGGGGGCGGGGCGCACGGTCAGCGGCTCACTTACTTCACGTCGTCCTTAGTGCCCGCCTGCCCGTCCTTGCCCACCGAGAACACCTCAAAGGAGTCGTCGCCCGAGCCGCGCTTAAAGACGAGCGGCTTGTTCCAGGCGTCCTTGGGGATGGCCTTGATGAGGGGGCTGTAGCCCTCGGGGGGACTCACGAGGCTGTCGAGGCTGTCGGGGTAGTCGCCCACGAGCGTGTAGTACTGCTCGATGGTCTGCTTGACCTCGTTGATCTTGAGTTTCGTGGTCTGCACCTTGGCGTTGTCGAACTTGCCCATGAGGTTGCTCACCACCACGGTGGCGAGGAGGCCGAGGATGGCGACCACGATCATGATCTCGAGGAGCGTCATGCCGCGCTGGGCGGCGCGGGCGGCGCGGGCGGCGCGAGAGTTGAGGGCGGGGCGGCGGGTCATTGGGGCACCTGTGTTGTGTGGGGTGAGGGGTGGAAGCGAGAGAGGGAGGAGGGGGAGAGCAGGAGGAGAGCAGGGGGAGAGCAGGGGGAGAGCAGGGGGAGAGCAGGGCGCGCCGGGCGCTCACTGCACAAAGTCATTCATCTGCAAGATCGGGAGCAGCACCGCGAACAGCACGATCACGATCACCGCGCCCATGCCCACGATCATCAGCGGCTCTAGGAGCGTGGTGAGGCGCGACACCTTCGCCTCCACCTGCGACTCATAGTTGTCGGCCACCACGTCGAGCATCTCCTCAAGCGCGCCTGAGCGCTCCCCCACCGAGATCATGTGCACCACCATCGTGGGGAAGCGCCCGCTCTGCTTGAGGGGCACCGCGAGGGGCGCGCCCTCCTTCACCGACAGGCGCGCGTCGTCCACCGCCGTCTCGAGGACGCGATTGCCGAGCACGTGCTTGGTGATGTCGAGGGCCGTGAGGAGGGGCACGCCGGAGCCGAGGAGGGTGGCGAGGGTCTTGGTGAAGCGCGCCACGCCCACCAGCAAGAACAGCTCCCCAAAGATGGGCATCCGCAGCTTCACCCGATCCCAGCGCGCCGCCCCCGCCGGCGTCCGCGTGTAGCGGCGGAACGAGAAGGTGCTCAGCGCCCCACCCACCACCAGCAGATACCAGTACTCCTGCAGAGCGCGGCTGCACCAGATGATCGCCGTGGTGATGGGCGGCAGCTCCTGCCCGCTGTCCTCAAAGATCTGCGTGATCTGCGGAATCACGCCCACGAACAGCCCTATCAGAATCAGCGACCCCACGCTCACCATGATCATCGGGTACATCATGGCGCTCGAGATCTTCTGGCGCAGCTTCACCGACGACTCCGTGAACTCCGCGAGGCGCGCGAGCACCTCATCGAGCTTCCCCGACGCCTCGCCCGAGCGCACCATGTTGGCGTAGAGGGGCCCAAAGACCTCATTGTACTGCTCAAGGGCGTGGGCGAAACTGAGCCCCTCGTTGACGTCGGTGCGGAGCTTGGCGACGATCTTCTTGAGCTTGGGCTTCTCCACCTGCTCCACGCAGGCGGCCAAGGAATCCGAGAGGGGGATGCGCGCCTTGACGAGGGTGGCGAGCTGGCGCGTGAAGAGGGCGATGTCCTGCGGGGTGATCTTCTCGAGCACCGCCGCGAAGTCCACCTCTTGGCTCAAGAGTCCCCCCTGCCGCGGCCCCTTACCGATCTTGGTCAGCATCACCCCGCGCTGCTTGAGCAGCTGGCGGAGCTGGCGCTCGTTGTCGGCCTCGAGCGTGCCGTTCACGTGCTGACCGCGCGGGTTAACGCCCTTGTACTCATACGCTGGCATCGGCTGGGCTCCTTATCTCGCGCGCAACGCGCGACGCGCGCCCTCACGGCGCGCTTCAGGCGGCGCGCTAATCAAACGACAGGAGGTCATCTTGGGTGACGCGGAGAATCTCAGAGATCGAGGTCTCCCCGGCGAAAATCTTGCGGGTGCCATCGTCGCGGAGCGTCATCATGCCCTTGAGGATGGCCCGCTTCTTGATGGTGTTGCTGTCGACGTTGGCCATAATGAGACCGCGAATCTCATCATCCACATGGAGGAGCTCATAGATCCCTGTGCGCCCGCGGTAGCCGTTGCCCATGCACTCCGCGCAGCCGCGCGCCTGGTACACGTAGCCCTGGCTCTCGGCCAAGAAGCGCTCGCGCGTGTAGCTGAGCTGCTGCAGCTCGAGGTCCGTGGGCACCACGGGCTCCTTGCAGGCGGGGCAGAGCGTGCGGACGAGACGCTGCGCCATCATCCCGATCACCGACGACGAGATGAGGAAGGGCTCAATGCCCATGTCCACGAGGCGCGTCACCGCGCCCGCCGAGTCGTTGGTGTGGAGGGTGCTGAACACCAGGTGCCCGGTGAGGGACGCCTGGATGGCGATCTCGGCGGTCTCGCGGTCGCGAATCTCACCGATCATCACCACGTCGGGGTCCTGGCGCAGGATGGAGCGGAGACCGGCGGCGAAGGTGAGCCCCACGCGGTCATTCACCTGCGTCTGGCCGATGCCGGGGAGCTGGTACTCAACGGGGTCCTCCACGGTGATGATGTTGCGGGTGGGGCTGTTGATCTTGGCGAGGCTGGCGTAGAGCGTGGTGGTCTTGCCGGAGCCCGTGGGGCCCGTCACCAAGATGATCCCATAGGAGCGCGTGATGAGCTCGTTCATGCCCACGAGCGCCTGCGCGCCCATGCCGATGTGGCCGAGGTCCTTGAGCACCGACGTCTTGTCGAGGATGCGCATCACCAGGCGCTCGCCGTGGGCGGTGGGGAGCGTGGAGAGGCGGATGTCGATCTCCTTGCCCGCCACCTTGAGCTTGATGCGCCCGTCCTGCGGGATGCGCTTCTCGGCGATGTCGAGGCCCGCCATGATCTTGATGCGGCTGCTCACGGAGGCGTGGAAGCGCCTGGGGGGCTGAATCACCTCGTTGAGCACCCCGTCCACGCGGAAGCGCACGGAGATGTGGCGCTCAAACGGCTCGATGTGGATGTCGCTGGCGCGCTCCTTGATGGCCTGCGAGAGGATGGCGTTGACGAGGCGGATGATGGGCGCCTCGTCGTCGGTGTCGATGATGTCGATGTCGATGTCGTTGATGCCCGCGTCGGCGCTCACCACCTGCTCTTGGTCGATCTCGTCGATCACCTGCGCGGCGGCGGCGCGGCGGTCAAAGACCTTGTTGACGGCGTCGATGAGCACCTGCTCGGGGACATACACGGGCTCTAGGGGCAGGCGAAAGAGGCGCGCGAACGCGCTCATGGGGCCCATGTTGAGCGGGTCGGCGACGCCCACGAGCAGGCGCCCGCCCTCCTCCCACAGCGGCAGGATGCGGTTCTCTTTGGCGTACGACACCTTGAGCGCCTGCGTGTACTCGAGCTGAATCCGATCGACGTCGAGCTGCGGCGCCACGCGCACGCCCACCACCTCCGCCACCGCCTCCGCCCACTGCGCGTCCGAGACGAGGCGCTGGCGCGCGAGGCGCTCGCGCACGGAGCCCTGCGCGGCGCCCTCCTCGAGGGCGGGCCCGTCGGCGGGGGGCGCGAGGAGCCCCTCCGCCACCTCCTTGGAGATGAGTCCCTTGGTGTAGAGCCGCGCGGCGACCTGGCGCTCAAACCTCATGGCGCTCACTCCCCCGCCGGCGCGTCCCCGGAGGGGGCGGCGGCGTCAGGGGCGGGGGCGGGGGACGCCTCAAAGTCGGGCTCCGCGAGCGCGGGGGCGGGCGCGGGCGCGGGCGCGGGCTCGGGCTCAGGGGCTGGCGCGGGTGCGGGCTCGGGCTCAGGGGCTGGCGCGGGCGCGGGCTCGGGCTCAGGGGCTGGCGCGGGGGCG
>VGTA01000121.1 GCA_016874875.1 Deltaproteobacteria bacterium
GGCGGCGGCATCGGCGGCGGCGGCGGCGCTGAGCGGGGTGTCGATGAGCTCCACGCTCGTGAGCTCGTGCGGCGGGTGCTCGGGGTCGGCGCTCTTGCAGGTGTTGAACTGGTAGACGCCGAGGCGGAGGCCGAGCGCTGCCTCATAGAGGCGCGCGCCGCGCAGGGGGAGCGCGGCGCACACCATGGCGGCGCGCTCCCCCTGCGCGGCGCGCGAGACGGCGGCGACGGCGTCGCGCACGGCGAGGCCCGCCCATGAATCCTCCTTGCCGAGGCCGATCAGGGTCACGCGCGCGCAAGCGAGCAGGCCGAGGGTGTCGACGCTCACGCTCTGGCCGGCGGCGCCGGTGAAGCGCGCGCGCGCAGCCTTGGCGCTCAGGGCGCCCTTGAGCGCCTCGCTGAGCTGCTCCTCGAGGGGGCTCGGCGCGGCGCCCTGCGCGCGGCCGAGCACGAGGAGGTCGCCTGTAAACTCAAGGGGTGAGCGGGGGGATAGGTGCACTCTCATAGCGGTGGGTCTCCCTGGGTCGATGGTGGGCGCGGCGGGCGCCCGCTGGGGGCGGGGGCGGGGGGGGTGAGGGGGGGGAGTATAGCCGATGAGCGGTTTTGATGGCAACCGCACAGGGGCATATATGCTAAAAAATTAAAGGTTTTTAGCTCGTAGGGGCACGTCGCTTAGGTAAAAATCAACGCCCCGCGAGAAATAAATTTGACACGGGGCGCGCCGCCCGCTAATGTCGCAACCACTTGACGCGGGGTGGAGCAGCCAGGTAGCTCGTCGGGCTCATAACCCGAAGGTCGCAGGTTCAAATCCTGCCCCCGCAACTCAAATGTACAACAGGCACACAGCGGCGTACAACAGCAGCCCTCCCCACAAGAGGGCTGTTTGCTTTTCGGCGCTCCCCGCCCGCCGCTCCCCGCCCGCTGCTCCCCCCGAGCGCCTCATGCCGCACCCCGACGACTCAGGACAGCTCACGCTCTTCGACGCCCCCGCCCTCCTCACCCGAGAGGAGGCGATCGACGCGCTCCGCCCCCTGCTCGGGCGAGACCTGCGAGCCCAGAGCGACTCCTACGGCCTCACCACGCCCGGCGTGACGCCCGCCAACAAGGGCTGGGCGGGCCTCACGCTCGAGCGCCTGCTGGGCCTCTCGCCCAACAACGAGCAGGCGCCTGACTTTGGCGACTGGGAGCTCAAGAGCCTGCCCGTGCGGCGAGACGCGCGGGGGGCGCTGGTCCTCAAGGGCCCCCTCACGCTCACCCTGTTTCAGCCCAGAGAGCTGCGCGATCAGGAGCTCGTGGAGAGTCACCTGTGGCTCAAGGCGCGGCGGCTCTTGATCGCGGTGCGCCTCTACGAGTCGCCGGAGGAGCGCCGCTCGCCGCTGCTGGGGCTTGCGCCCTTTGACCTGACCGGCGCGCTCGCCGAGGAGGTGCGCGCTGAGTACGAGGCGCTCCGCTGGCTCCTGCGCGAGCAGGGGGTGGCGGCCCTCCCGAGCTTCCGCGGGCGCCTGCTCTGCGTGCAGCCGCGCGGCGAGGGCGCGGGCTGGAGCTTCTCTGCGCAGCGCCCCTTTCTCATGGAGGCGCTCAAGGGCATGATGGGGGCGTCCCGCGCGCCCTGAGCGCCCTCCCCCCCCGCTCTCTCCCCCTCGCGCCTGGAGTCCCCCCCGATGAGCCCCCCCCCCGCCCTGCGCCTCTCGCGCCTCCGCCTCGGCGCCCTCGCCCTGCTGCTCGCCAGCGGGCTATGGGTGAGCGACCTCCTCACGCGTGAGCACATCGCCCTCAAGCTCGGCGACACGGCCGACACCGGAGTCTGCGGCGCCTCAGAGCTGTTTTCGTGCAAGACGGCCGCGGCGAGCGAGTACGGGAGCCTGACCTGGCAGACGGCGACGGGGGTGGTGGAGCTCCCCATCGCCGCCGTGGGGGAGGCGTACTACCTCACCGCCCTCCTGACGCTCCTCGCCGCGGGCCTCTCGCTCGGCGTGGGCGCCCGGCGGCGCGACGCCCTCGGCCCCAAAGCGAGCGCCGCCCTCGACGCCCTCGCCGGCGCCAGCGCCCTCAGCGCCCTCTACTCGCTCTTCTTGGGCGCCGTGAGCGCCCTGCAGCTCGGGGCGCTCTGCCCGCTCTGCGCGTGGCTCTACGTGGTCAACGTCTCGTCGCTGGCGCTCCTGTGGGGGGCGCGGCCCCCGGAGGGGCGGGCGGCAGCGTGGGGGCGGGCGTGGGGGCGGGCGTGGGGGCGGGCGGGGCTGTGGCTGCTCGTGGCGCTCATGGGCGCGAGCCTGCTGGCGGCGCAGGGGGCCTACGCGCACCGTTTCGCCGTGGCGCACAAGGCGGCCAAGGCGCGCGCGGCGGCCCCTGAGCACGTGAACGTGCCCGCCGGCGACGCCCCGCGGCGCGGGGATTCGACGGCGGCGGTGATCGTGGAGTTCAGCGACTTTGAGTGCCCCTTCTGCAAGCGCTTCGCCAAGCAGCTCAAGGAGGCGCAGGAGGAGCTGGCGGCGGAGGGGCGCTACGGCTTCTCGTATGTGTTCAAGCACTACCCGCTGAGCACCTCCTGCAACCCACACGCCGCGCGCGACCTGCACCCGCGCGCCTGCCACGCCGCCGCGGCCGCCATCTGCGCCGAGGAGCAGGGGCGCTTCTGGGAGATGCACGACGCGCTCTTTAAGGGGCAGGGGGCGCTCGCCGATGAGGACCTCGCGCGGTACGCGCGCGACGTGGGCCTCGACCTCGAGGCCTTCGGCGCTTGCCTGCGCAGCGACCGCCCGCAGCGCCGCATCGCCGCCGACATCCGGGCGGGGCGCCAAGCGAAACTGCGGGGCACCCCTGGCTTTTATGTGAACGGGTGGCGTTTCGCGGGGGCCGTGGGGATTGAGAAGCTGATCACGCTGGTCAAGCAGTACGCCTACGGGGTGCTCCCCGAGCCCGCGCCGCCCCCGCCGCCCCCGCCGCCCCCGCCGCCCCCGCCGCCCCCGCCGCCCCCGCCCCTGAGGGGGTGACCCCGTGAGCGGCGCCTACACCCGCGAGCTAGAGGTGGCGCGCGACCTCGCCGCGCAGGCGGGCGCGCTGATCGCGTCGCGCTGGGGGAGCGCGCTCAGCGTGGAGCACAAGGGCGCCGTGGACCTCGTCACGGAGGTGGACCTCGCCGCGGAGCGCCTGATCGTGGAGGGGCTCGCCGCCGCCTTCCCGGGGGACGTCCTCTGCGGAGAGGAGGGGAGCGCGGGCCTCGCCGCGGACGAGGAGAGCGCCGCGGGGCTCCACGTGGCGCGGGCGGAGGGGCGGGCGGGCGCGGGCGGGCGCGTGTGGTACATCGACCCCCTCGACGGCACCACCAACTTCAGCCACGGGCTGCCCCACTTCTGCGTGTCGATCGGGCTCGTGGTGGGCGGGGAGCCGGCGGTGGGGGTGGTCTACGAGCCGCTGCGCCGGTGGTGCTTCTACGCCACGCGGGGCGGCGGGGCGTGGCGTGACGGTGTGCAGCTGCGCGCGAGCGCGCAGGGCGAGCTGCGGCGCGCGCTGCTCGCCACGGGCTTCCCCTATGACCGCCACACCAGCGACGACGACAACATGACGGAGGCGCGCGCGCTGCTCAAGCGCGCGCAGGGCCTCCGCCGCGCCGGCGCCGCCGCCCTCGACCTCGCGTTCGTGGCGGCGGGCTGGCTCGACGGCTACTGGGAGCGCAAGCTCAAGCCGTGGGACGCGGCGGCGGGGGCGCTCTTGGTGCGGGAGGCGGGGGGCGTGGTCACCGACGACCTCGGGGGCGAGGGGTGGCTGCGGCGGGGCGCTGTGGTCACTGCGGGGGGCGCGGCGCTCCACGCGGCGCTCCTAGGGGCGTTCTTGGAGGCGCGCGCGGGGCGCGCCGCTGGGGGCGCGCGGTGAGCGGCGCGCCCGGGTGGACCCGAGAGGAGGCGCGGGCGGCGCTGGCGGCGGCGGGCCTCGCCGTGGAGCTCGACGACGAGCGGTGGGGGCGCGTCGCGCGCTTCTTTGAGCTGCGCGCGCGCTGGGCGGGGACGCACAACCTGAGCGGCCCGCAGGCGCTCGCCGACCTCCGCGCCGACCTGCTCGACGCGGCGGCGGTGTGGGCGGCGCTGGGGGGGGGCGAGGCGGGCGACGCGCCGCCGCTGGCGGACGTGGGGAGCGGCAGCGGCGCCCCCGGGCTGCTCGTGGCCTGCCTCGCGCCCACGCGCCCGCTGTGGCTCGTGGAGCCCCTCGCCAAGCGCTGCGCGTTCCTGCGGACGGCGGCGCACGCGCTGGAGCTGACGGAGGTCCGCGTCTTTCGCGAGCGCTGGCCCTCGGCGCGGGTGGACGCCCTCGGGCCGTGCGTGGCGGTGAGTCGGGCGGTGGTGAGTCCTGAGGAGTGGCCGCACCTAGCGGCCCGCCCGCAGGTGAGCGCCGTGGTGCAGCTCCTCGCGCAGCGGCGGCCGGCGTGGCCCCTCGCGGGGTTCTCGCTGGCGGCGGAGGTGCGCTACGTGGCGCCGGACGGGGGGGAGCGGGTGGCGCGGCGGTGGACGCGGGGCTAGCTCGCCTGCGCTCCCGCGCGCCGCGCCCCCGTCACCCGCGCCGCCGGCTCCGGCGCCGCGTCCGCCCGCGCCGCCGCGAGGCGCGTGCTCGCCCACTGCGACACCAAGAAGCCGATGGTGATCAGACTCAAGACCAGCCCCACCTGCATCGCCGCCACCCCCAAGAACGACAACACCATCAGCGCCAGCGCGTAAAAGTCGCGGCGCGCCACAAAGGCGAAGCGCGCGCAGATGCGCTGAAAGAGCGAGCCCTGCTCGCGCTCAAAAGACCAGCTCAGCGCCAGGTGCGTCCCCTTCCCGGAGCGCAGGAGCTCCCCATACATCTGCGCGCAGACCACCGCCCCCGCCGCCGCGCCCGCCGCGCTGATCCACAGCCACGCCGCTTGGCCCGTGATCCGCGTCAGCGCGTAGCCCATGGCGAGCTGATAGCTCAGGTTGATCACGTCGTCCGACACCGTGTCGAACCACTCGCCGAGGTCGCTGTGGAGGAACTTGAGGCGCGCGAGCTCGCCGTCGCACCCATCGATCATCGACGAGAGCTGATAGAGCAGCCCGCCGAGGGGCAGGAGCCAGAGCGCCTCGGGCGTGGCGAGGGCCGTGACGAGCGCGGAGAGGAGCCCCACCGCGAGCCCCACCGCCGTCATGTGGTTGGGCACCACGCCCGTGTTCATCACGAGGCGCGTGAGCCGCTTGCTGAAGCGGCGGTTGATGTGGCGGCTCACGGGGCCGTCGATCTTCTTGGTGAGACTCACAAAGAGTCGCCGCTCCGCCTCCGCGCGCGTGGGCAGGTCGTCCACGTCCTGCCACCACGCCGCCCCCACGTCCACCACGTGCGCCTTGCCCGCCGCGCCCAGCGCGCGCACGCCGTCGCTCAGCGAGGCGTCGCCGCGGCGGTCGTGCTCCGCCTGCAGGGCGCCGAACAGCCCCTCGCCGCAGCGGAACACGCCCGTGTCCACCGCGTCGAACTCCTTGAGCGTCTTGGAGATGGCGGCGATGGTGTCGCCCTCGCCCACCTTGACCTTGGTGGCGTCGTCCATGTCGAACACGTCGCTGAGCTTGTAGTCGATGGCGAGAGCGAGGTCGCCGCGCAGGGGGCGCGCGGCGAGGGCCTGGTAGATGGCGGGCTCCACCACGTGGTCAGCCATGGTGAGGTAGAACTCCCCCGCGACGTGCTGGCGAGCCTGGAGCACGCTTACTCCATTGCTCAGGTCAAAGCGCGGGTGCTCCACCCAGGTGATGTCGAGGTCGCTGAGCTGCGAGTCCCCCTCGAGCGCGCCGCGCACCCGCGCCGCCTCAAAGCCCAAGATGACCACGAAGCGCGACACGCCCGCCTTCTTGGCCGTGAGGATGCTCCGCTTGAGGAGCGGCACGCCGCCCACGCTGACGAGGGGCTTGGGCAGCTCCTGCTCGCCTGTGCGGATGCGACTCCCCTGCCCCGCGGCGAGGATCACGAGCTGCGTGGGGGCGCCGGCGGGCGGCGGGGGGCTGGGCTGGGCGGTCTGAGCGGCGCTCATGGGGAGGCTCCTTGGGGCGGGGTGAGGGGCGGCGCGCGGCGCGCGCCGCCCCCCTCAAGGCAAGGAGCGCGCCAACCCCTGCTCAGCTCACCTGCTCGTCGCTCGCCAAGAGCCGCGCGAACTCCGCGCGCGCCTCCGCCGACGCCCCCTCCATGAGCGGCGCCACGGCGCTGAGGGCGCCCGCCTCGCGCAGCCCCTGCAGGAGCGGCGCCGCCTCGGCGGCGGTGAGGGGGGCGCGGAGGAGCTGCTCGTAGGCGGCGCGCGGGTCGCCGCCCACCTCCTGGCGGCACGACTCGATCTTCCAGGTGAGCAGGGGGCGCGCCGCGGCCGGGGTGGCGCGGTAGAGGGCGACGAGGGCGACGCGCGGGAAGGCGTCGTCGCGCGCCATGCTCACCATGGGGCGCACCCACGGGCCGCAGCGCGCCACGCGCTCCTCGGGGGTGAGCGACTCAAAGAGGCGCAGCCCCGGCTCGCTGTGGAACAGGGCGGCGAGGGCGTAGTCGCGCACCACGTCCGTGGCGCCGCTGCGCGCGAGGCGCTCAAGGCGCCCGCCCACCTCCTCGACGCCGAGCACCTTGAAGAGCGGCGAGAGCCGGTCGCCCTCCGCCTGACTCAGCCCCTCCCGCTCGATCAGGTCCACGAGCGCCTCGCGGAGCGCGCTGAGGGGCTGCCCCGGGGCGCGGCGGCGGGCGTCGTCGGGGGTGGCGGGGAGGGTGAGGAGCAGCGCCACGGCGAGGCGCTCGGCGGGGCGCTCGGGGTCGGGGGGGCAGGGGCGGCGCGGGCAGAGCGGGGCGCTGAGAGGGCGCGGGGGGGGCGTGCGACTCATATCGAGCTCGTCTTCTCTCCGGCGTGGAGGGGGCGTGGAGGGGGCGTGGAGGGGGCGGGGTGAGAGCGCGCCGTCGCCGCAGGGCGCGACGACGCTCGACCCCTTCGCGTTTTTTAGGGTTGTGTTTCCCGGTTTTTGCGAATGAGCTAAAATCACCTCGACCCGTCCTAGACGTCCCCCTCGCCTCGAACGTCCCCTCGCCTAGACGTCCCCCTCGCTTTTGCCCCCCCAAGGCGCGCCCGGCGCGCCGCAGCCCGCGCGCCGCTCGCGTTCATGAGGAGCCCCCTTGCGTCTCCGCCGCCCCCTCCCAGCGCCCACGCGCTCCACCAAACCTATGGGACTCGCGCGCGCCGCGCTCACCCGCCCCGCGCTCACCCGCGTCGCGCTCACCTGCGCCCTGCTCATCAGCGGCGCCCTCGCCGGTGGCGCGCGGGCGGACGTGCGCCCCTCCGACCTGCTCTACCCCACCGACCCGGAGGGCCTCGGGCGCGGCTACGCCCCCCCGCCCATGCGCTACGCCGCCACGCTCCTCGGGGCGGCGGGGGGGGCGGCGGAGCCCTATGTCTCCCGCGCCACCCTCGGCCTCGGCGGCGAGCTGCGCCTCCCGCTCGGCGTGAGCGACGTGGGGCTGCGCGGCTTCCTGCTGGCGCACTCTTTTGAGAGCGACCTCACGAGCGAGTCCGGCCTCTACATGAGCAACCTGACCCTCGACTGGCGCTACTCCCGCCGCGAGGGCGACTGGCGCGCGCGGGGCGCGGGCTACGCGCTGAGCGCCGGCGTCGCCCTCCCCACGGGGCGGCTCCCCGACCCGCCCTCGAGCGCCGGCGGGGGCGCCTACGGCGCGGCGCGCGACGCCCGCGACACCCTCGCCGCCGCCCTCGGCGGCCTCGACAGGTGGATGTGGGAGCCGAACTCCATGGCCGGGTTCGCGCAGGTGGGCTGGACGACCCGCCTCGGCGGCCTCAGCCTCTCGCTCGAGGGCGCGGGGGCCTATTTGTATCGCGCGCTCGAGTCGCGCGTGACCGAGGCGGCGAACGTGTACGCGCAGGGCGCGCTCACGCTAGGCGCCGACGGCGCCGCGTGGGGCTGGGCGGCGGGGGCGGGCTATGGAATCGCGCTCACGAGTCTGGCGGAGGACGTGGATCGCCTGAGCGCGCGCGTGGAGCTGCGCCGGCGCGCAGAGCGCCTCCAGTACACGCTCGCGGCGACCCTCAACCTCGACCCGCTGCTCCAGGCGCTCCCGGAGCGCGCGCTGTGGGTGGCGTCGCTTGGGGTGGCGTGGGACTGAGGGCGCTTGAGGGGGGGTTAGGGGGTCAT
>VGTA01000122.1 GCA_016874875.1 Deltaproteobacteria bacterium
CCCCAAACGCCTCCGCGTCCCCCTCTCCCCCCTGCCTCCGCTCGGAGTCTCCCATGCAGACCAAGATTCAGCCCAAGTACAACCCCGTCGTGTTTGTGGACGGCGAGCACGAGATCGTCACCCGCTCGGTCCTCACCTCCAAGGAGACGCGCGTCATCAACGGCGTGTCGCACTTCGTGATCCAGGTCGAAATCTCTAGCTACACGCACCCCTTCTACTCGGGTAAGGCGCGCCTCATCGACACCGAGGGCCGCATCGAGCGCTTCAACAAGCGCTACAACTTCGGCAGCCGCTGAGGAGCACGGGCGCGGTCGCCGCGAGTCGCCCTGATGCGCCAGCCGCCGCCTGACGCCCCGCCCCGCCTCGGGCTCGCTGAGCGCGCGCGCCAGAGCCTCCAAGAGCTCCGCGCCGCCCTCCGCGAGGACCCCGTCGCCGCCCTCTCGCTCTCGCTGATCGGCGCGCTCATCTTGATGAGCTACGCACTGGCGCGCGGGCCCACGGAGTCGCTGTTCCTCAAGAGCTTTGGCCCCGAAGCGCTCCCCGGGCTGTGGCTCGAGGTGGGGGTGGCCGCCGCCCTCCTCGTGGCGCTCTACAACCGCGCCCTCGCGCGCTTCACGCTCCCGCAGCTCTTCCAGGGCAGCTTCGCGCTCTCCGCCCTCACCCTCGCGCCGCTGCTGTGGGGGGGGCTGCTGCCGGCGTGGCTGCTCGCGGAGGGGAGCGTGGAGGTCCTTGGGCTGTCGTTCCCCTACGGGCGCGCCGTGTGGCTGCGGCTGTGGTGTGACCTCTACATCGTGCTCCTGATCGAGGTCTACTGGAGTCTCGCCAACCTCTACTTCCCGCTGCGCGCCGCGCGCGCGCTCTACGGGTGGCTGTGCGCGGCGGGCACCCTCGGGAGCGTGGCGGGCAACCTGCTCGTCAACCGCGCCGCGCAGTCGTGGGGCACCGAGGGGCTCATCGCCTCCTGCCTGCCCACTTTCGCGCTGATGAGTCTCTGCGCGCTCCCGCTCACGCGCGCCTTCAACGCCCGCCACGCCCCCCCGCCCGCCGCCGCCCCCGCCCACGGCGCCGGCCTCCTCTCGGGGCTGCGCGTGGTCTTTGGGAGCCCGCAGCTCACCTGGATTCTCTGGCTGGTGCTCCTCTCGCAGGTGACGGTGACGTTCATCGAGTACCAGTACAGCGGCTACCTCAAGCTCGCCTACCCCGACGCCAATGACAGGACCGCGGTGCAGGGGCTGGTCTATCTCGTGGTGGACGCCGGCGCCCTCGTGATGCAGGTGAGCACGGGGCTGGTGCTCGCCGCGCTCGGCACGGGGCGGACGCTGGTGGGGATTCCGCTCACCTTGGGGCTCCTCAGCCTCAGCGCCCTCGTGGCGTCGCCCTTTGTGGCGGTGGCCGCCGTGCGCTCGGCGAGCAAGTTCCTCACCTACTCGATCTTTAAGAGCGCCAAGGAGCTGCTCTATGTGCCCCTCAGCTATGACGAGAAGACGCAGGGCAAGGCGGTGATCGACATCTTGGTGTATCGTCAGTCCAAGATCATCGCCTCGGCGCTCCTGCTCGGGCTCACGGCGGGGGGGGTGGCGCTCGCGCAGGTGGGGTGGCTGGCCGCCCTCGGGCTCGCGGCGTGGACTTGGGCGTCCGTGGCGCTCTGGCGGGTCCTCCGCGCGCGCTGAGGGCGCCGCCGCCCTCGCCGCCGCTCCCGCCGCTGCCCCCGCCGCCGCCCCTTGTCAAGTCGCGCCCCACCCCCTATGAATAGAGTCCATTCGAGCACCCCATCAGTAGAGATATAGAGGACCCTATGAGCGCAGCGAGCAGCGGCGGGGGGCCCCCGCGGGAGGCGTGGGCGGCGGTAGAGCGGAGCAGGGCGCACCTGGCGGTGGCGGTGGCGCTGCAGCGCGAGCTGCGGGGGCTGCACCAGCGCCTCGGCGAGCGCTTTGAGCCCGACGTCGAGGAGCAGGCGCACAGGCTCTCCATCGAGCGCGACGAGGCGCTCGCCGCCTGGGGGCGCGCCGTCCTCGGGCTCGAGGAGCTCGGCGTCACCCTCAGGCTCCATTTCGCCTCCCCCGACGGCGCTGAGCCCCCAGCGCCCCCCGTGCTCGCCTGCGGCCTCCTGCCCTCGCGCGAGGCGCTGGGCCTCGAGGGGCTCGCGCGCGCCCCCCTGCTCGGCGCCTCCCCCGCCTCCCGCCCCCCCGAGCCCCCCGCGCCCCCCGCGCCCGCCCCCGCGCCCGCCCCCGCGCCCGAGCCCGAGTCCGCGCCCACGCCCGCGCCCACGCCCGCCCTCGGGCGGGGGGGGGGCGCCGTGGCTCTCGGAGGCGCAGGTGCGCGAGGGGGCGCCCGCGGAGCCGGAGGAGGACCCGCCCGCCGCGGAGGCGGCGCAGGTGACGCGCTACGCCATCGAGGAGCTCAAGGCGCGCCTGGTGGGGGGGCGCGGGTGGCAGGCGGAGCTGCGCCTGTCGCGCTCGGTGGAGGCGGAGGGGGCGCCGGCGGGGGCGCTGGCGGAGTGGCGGGAGGGGGCGCGCGCCCTCGCCCTCCGCCTCGGGGCGCCGCGCGCCTATGAGGACGCCGCGGTGGTCAAGCAGACGCTGCTGCTCATCGAGAATGAGGTGGAGTGCTGCCAGCAGTGGAGCGCCTTTGAGCGCGACACGCAGAACGCGCTCCTCTCGCTCATCTCCTCTCGCCTGCGCAAGCTGCAGGCGCACATCGGCGAGAACCTCTTTGATCAGGACCGCGTCGCCAAGCTGTTCCGCCGCCTCACCCGCTACAGCTCGGACTTTCGCCCCGGCTTCGTCTACGCCCTCTCGCGCGACAAGGTCCCCGAGCTGGAATCGTGGGAGCGCGACGAGCGCTCAGCGTGGCGGCGCCTAGAGCGCGAGCTGATGCTCAAGGTGCCCCTCCCGCGCCTCCCCCCCGACCAAGAGGCCGCCCTCGAGGTCCTGCGCGCCCTCACCAAGGAGGGCGAGGGCGCCGAGGGCTTCTCGCAGCGCCTGCGCGACGCCGTGGGCGGCTGCCTCACCCTCGGCGTGCCGCCCGAGAGTCCTCACCTCACCGACCTCGTGCTGCCGCACCTCACGCACCTCTCGGGCAAGCGCTTTAAGCCGCTGCGGCAGGCGCAGGTCAAGCTCGTCTAGGCGTCCACCCCTAGGCAGAGCCTGAGCGCCTCCTCCACGCGACTCACCAGGTGGAACGTGAGCGCGGCGCGCAGCTCGGGGGGGATCTCCTCGAGGTCGCCGGCGTTCTTGTCGGGCAGGATCACCTCGCGCATGCCCATCACCTCGCGCATGCCCGCGCGGGCGGCGGCGAGCACCTTCTCCTTCACGCCGCCCACGGGGAGCACGCGCCCGCGCAGCGTGATCTCCCCTGTCATCGCCACCCCGTCGCGCATGGGCTTGCCGAGGTACAGCGAGGCGAGCGCCACCGTGATCGCCACCCCCGCGCTCGGCCCGTCCTTGGGGATGGCGCCGCTCGGCAGGTGGAGGTGCGCGCTGCGCTCGGCGAACAGCTCCTCGGGAATCCCCAGGCGCTCGGCGCGGGCGTGCACCAGCGACATCGCCGTGTGCGCGCTCTCCTTCATCACCTCCCCGAGCTGCCCCGTGAGCGTCAGCTTGGCGCTCCCGCGCATGAGGATCGCCTCGATGAACAGGATCTCGCCCCCCACCGGCGTCCACGCCAGCCCGATCGACACGCCGGGGGTGTCCATGGGCTCCGCCGCCTCCGGGAACGCCCGCTGCGGCCCGAGCGCGCGGCGGACGCGCGCCTCGTCGATCACCACGGGGGGGGCGGCGAGCTCAAAGGCGACGTCGTGGGCCACGGAGCGCAGCACGGCGCTGAGCTGGCGGGTGAGGTTGCGCACCCCCGCCTCGCGCGTGTAGTCGTCGATGATTCGGTTGAGCGCCTCGGGGCGCAGCTCCACCTGCTCCGCCCGCAGCCCGTGCTCCTCTAGGGCGCGCGGCATCAGGTGCGCGTGCGCGATCTGCGCCTTCTCCTCGTGCAGGTAGCCCGGAATCTCGAGCACCTCGAGGCGGTCCTTGAGGGCGGGCGGAATCGTGTCGAGGCGGTTGGCCGTGGTCACGAACAGCACCTTGGAGAGGTCCACGGGCACGTCGAGGTAGTGGTCGCTGAAGGAGGCGTTCTGCTCGGGGTCGAGCACCTCGAGGAGGGCGGCGGCGGGGTCGCCGCGGAAGTCGCTGCCGAGCTTGTCGAGCTCGTCGAGGCACACCACGGGATTCATGGTGCCCGCCTTCTTGAGCGCCTTGATGAAGCGCCCGGGGAGGGCGCCCACGTAGGTGCGCCGGTGGCCGCGGATCTCCGCCTCGTCGCGCACGCCGCCGAGCGAGATGCGCACGAACTCGCGCCCGAGGGCGTCGGCGATGGACTGCGCCAGCGACGTCTTGCCCACGCCGGGGGGGCCGGCGAGGCACAGGATGGGGCCGCGCACCTCGCCCTTGAGCTTGCACACCGCCAAGAACTCCACCACGCGGCGCTTGACCTTCTCGAGGCCGTGGTGGCGGGCGTCGAGCTGCTCTCGGGCGCGCGACACGTCGAGCTTGTCGTCGGAGGTCTTGCCCCAGGGGACGTCGAGGAGCCAGTCGATGTAGGTGCGCGAGAACGTCGAGGAGCCAGTCGATGTAGGTGCGCGAGACGGTGTACTCGGCGCTCTGGGGGCTCATGCGCGCCATGCGCTTGAGCTCGCGCAGCGCTGACTGCTCGGCGCCCTCGCTCATGTGGGCGGCGAGCACCCGCTCCCGCAGCTCGTCCCCCTCCTCCTCCTCCTCGCCGAGCTGCTTTTGGATGGCGCGCATCTGCTCGCGCAGGAATACCTCGCGCTGGTGCTGCTCGAGGCTCTCGCGCACCTCGCTGCGAATCTCGCCGGAGATCTCTAGGACGGCGTGCTCGTGGGCGAGGAGCTTGCTCACGGCGCGGACGCGGGCGTTGAGGCTCGGCTCCTCGATGAGCGCCTGCTTCTCCTCGAGCTTGGCGCCCAGCTGCGAGGCGATGAGGTCGCACAGGTGCGCGCGGTCCTCGAGGGCGTCGATGATGGCGACGGCGGCGTCGGGGATGCGCGGCGAGAGTTGAATCACGCGCTTGGCGAGGTCCTTCATGTGCGCCACGAGCGCATCGAGCTCGGCGCCCTCCTCCACTCGAGCTCGGCGCCCTCCTCCACCTCGTCGTCGATGAGCTCCACCTCGGCGTAGAGGTAGTCCTCGGTCTCGAGGTACTCCACCACGCGCGCGCGCCGCTGGCCCTCGATGAGGAGCTGCTGCTCGTCGTCGTCGCCCTCCTTCATGAGCTCGAGCACGCGCGCCACGATTCCGCAGCGGTAGAGGCCGTCGTGGTCGGGGCGCTCCTCGCTGGGGTCGCGCTGCGTGAGAATCAGCACCCGCTCGTCCTCGTTCATCGCCCGCTCGAGCGCCGACAGCGAGCGCGCGCGGCTGATGGTGAGGGGGACGCTCAGCGTGGGGATGGGGAAGAGCACCGCCGTGCGGATCGCGATGGCGGGCAAGCGCAGGCGGGTTGGCTCGCGTGGAGATTCGGGCGGGTCGCGGTCGCTCATGGGGGCTCCGTTGACGCGAGGGGCGCGCGCGGTGTTGAGTGCGCTCACAGAGTGTACACTCGGCGCCTAAGCGCAAGTCGCCGCCGCCGCCACCGCCACAGAAAGGGATGAGGCGCCATGACACCCTCCGCCCCGCCGCTCTCAGCCGCGCGCTGCGCCCTGATCGCCATCGACTGCCTCAACACCCCCCCGCCCCGCCGCTCTCCGCCGCGCGCTGCGCCCTGATCGCCATCGACTGCCTCAACACCTTCATCCGCCCCAGCGGCGCCCTCTCGATCTCCGCGTATCAGGCGGTGGCGCTCGGACTCGACGGTGGGGCGGCGCAGGGCGCCCTCGACGCGATGGCGGCGCGCATGGGCGCGCTCCGGCGCGCGCTCTTTGAGGCGCGGGTGCCGCAGGTGCAGCTCCAGGACGCGCACGTGGTGGACTGGGTCCACGGGCGCCGCTTCCACTCCATGGAGATCGCGCGCGAGGGGGAGGCGCCCGATTTCGTCCGCACCTTCCCCGCCCACGCCCTGCTCGACCGCGACCGCCGCTTCGGCACCCCCGACCAGCAGGCCATCGACGAGCTGCGCCTGCCGCTCCGGCAGGTGCTCGTGCGCTGGTTCGACCCGGGCTTCCCCCCGGAGGCCGACCTCGCCCCCGACCGCGAGCTGCTGCTCCTCAAGGACGACTTCTGCGCCTCGCCCGGCACCCCGTTCGCCGAGCGCCTCTTCTGGGAGCTGCGCCGCCAGCGGCGCTTCACGCTGATCGTGATGGGGGTGTGCGACGAGATCTGCAACCTCCGCAACGCGCTGCTCATGCTCTCGTCGCTCTTTCATGTGCTCTACGTGGAGGACTGCACGGCGCCGCTCGACCCGCGCAAGCGGGAGCCGGCGCTGCGCTACCTCGCCGACTTCAACCCGCTCGGGCAGGAGAGCGCCGGGCAGCTCGAGCGGGTGACGGCGGCGGAGGTGATGTGGCGCCTCGGGGTGAGCCGGTGAGCGCCCCCGCCGCGCCCGCCGCGCCCGCCGCGCTCCCCGCCCTCTACACCCCCGCGCCCGCGGGGCACCCGCACCACGCGGCGCACCTGAGCGCGCGCCTGGCGCTCACGCCGCTGCGCGACCTCGCCGACTGCCCCCACGTGCCCCACCACGCGATAGGGTCGCCGCTGTTTGATGACCGCGGGCGCGCGCTCACCCCCGACCCGGTGCTCACGCTCTGCGGCGCCCCCCTGGCCGACCCGCGCCTGCCGCGCATGAGCCTCGCCGTGGCGCCGTGCGGGGCGCGCCCGCGCCTCGCGCGCAGCCCTGAGGTGCGCGCTCTGCTGGCGGCGCTGTGCCCCGCGGAGCACCCGCAGGCGCGCCGGGAGGTGGAGGGGCTGCTGGCGGCGGGGGCGGCGCGCCGCTGCCCCCCCGGCGCGCTCGCCGGGCACCTCGACGGCGTGCTGCTCTTGGGGGTGGAGGGGGCGGCGCCGGGGAGCGAGGTGTGGCGCGCGGGGCAGGCGGCGCTCGCCGAGGCGCTCGGGGCGCTGCCGCAGGGCTCGTCGGTGCGCCTGCCCCTCCTGCGCGCCCTCGACCTCGACGCGGCGGGCAGGGGGCTGGGGGCGGAGGCGCGCGCGCTGCTCCTCGACGGTCACCTCATCCACCTCGCCGTCGCAGCCCTCGAGCGCCCCGCCGGCCACGAGGGGGTGTGGACGCCGCGGCGCGTGCTGCTCTGCGAGCCCGCCGAGGAGCGCGCGCGCTGGGCGCTCGGGCGGCTCGCCTCGCGCGCGCTGCTGCTCAGCCTCGTCGACAAGCTCCGCCTCTCGGTGGTGTCGCCGCTCCTCACGCTCGGGGTGGTGGCGGGCGGGGGCGAGGAGGGGGCGCGCCTCGTGGACGAGGGGGGCTTTGAGGAGGCGCTCGGCGCCCTCGACGCCGCCCTCGACGCGCTGCTGCGCGGGGAGGGGCGGGAGGCGCTGCGCCTCGGCGCCTACGCCGTGAGCGCCGAGCCGGCGCTCGCGGGGGTGTTCTCTTACGTGGAGCGCCTAGCGGCGCCGGGGGGGGTGCCCTCGGTGCTGCTCGGGGAGGTCCTGCGCGTGGGGCGCGAGGGGCGCCTGCTCGAGGCGCGCCCGCTCCTCGACGCCGCCGGCGCCTTTGCCCTGTCGCCGGCGCAGGCGGCGCAGCACGCTGCGCTTGAGGGCGCGTGCGAGCGCCTCGCCCGCGCCGAGCTCCGCGCGCGCCTCGACAGCGAGGAGTACGCGCGCGCCGAGGAGTGGGTGGCGCGCTGCGAGTCGCTGGGGCTGCGCGCCCCCTGCGCCGCCTGGCGCGAGGAGGCGCGCCGCCGCCCCGCCGAGGACGCCCGCCTCGTCGCGGCGCGCGCGCGCCGCGACGAGGGCGCCCCCCCCGGCGACGAGGAGGAGCCGCGGGGAGAGAGCGGGGCGCGCTGGCTGGCGCTCGCTGGCGCTCTGGGGCGCCGTGCGCGGCGCCCTCGCCGCGCGGGGGGGGCGGCGGGCGCGGGCGCTGGCGGAGGGGCTGGGGGAGGGGGTGCGGTGGGCGCTCGCGGCGGGGGGGCGGGCGGAGGCGGGGGGGGCGCCCCCCGCCGCGCTCCTTG
>VGTA01000123.1 GCA_016874875.1 Deltaproteobacteria bacterium
GGGGGTGGGTGTTGGGGGGGGGGGGGGGGGGGGGGGGGGGGGGGGGGGGGGGGGGGGGGGGGGGGGAGCGGGCGCGCGAGGGGCGGAGAGGCCGACAGGATGCGATTCATGGGCGTCACCTCTGGAGGCACCTCCTGCCAGCTCACCTGATAGCCGCGCGCCTCGAGGTCATAGGTGCGCTGGATGTCGATGCCGAGGGCGGCGCCGAGGTGGAGGCGGACGGCGTTGGGGCCGCGGTAGGTCTGCTGCGCGTAGCAGCACGGCATCACCGCCAGCGGCCCGCCGGCGGCGAGCGCCGCCTCGAGCACCCAGTCGGTGCGCGCCCCGCAGGCGTGCACCGCCACCACCCCCGCTCCCGCCGGCAGGTGCGCCCCGAGCCCCTTGACGCTGCGGGTGAGGCGCCGCACCTTGCCGCGCAGCCACGGCCCCACCTCGCAGAGCGCCTCCTCCACCTTGCGCGACGACTCAGGGAACTCGATGTCTACCAGCAGCACCTCCTCCACCTCGCGCTCCATGAGCCCAAAGAGCATGCCCACCAGCCCGTGCCCGCAGCACAGGTCCGCCACGGCGCGCCCGGTGAGGCGGTGGCGCACGCGCTGGAAGAACTCAAAGGACTCGGTGAGCTCCTTGACGCTCAGCGCCCGACTCGCCCCCACCGCCCGCGCCACCTTGTCGGGCATGCTGTCGCTGGGGAAGAAGCGCGTGGCGTGGGGCAGCGGGCGCGTCATGGCGCCGGCGAGGGGGCGCAGGGCGGCGTCGTTGAACTGCCTGTAGGCGCGGAAGGCGGGCTGCTCGATGGCGGGCAGGGCGCGCACCCACGGGGGGGCGTAGCGCCCCGCGAGCGGCGGCTCGTCGGCGCGGTAGGGGCGGCCGTGACTCTGACTCTCCATCGTGTGCCTCATGTGCCTGTCGTGCGTGTGGGGGCGACGCGTCGGGCGCCCGCGCATCTTAGCGTGAGGGGGCGCGCGATGCACCTGCAAGCGCTTCAAAACTCCACCGCAGGCGATGAAAAACTTAGTCCCACCCGCGCTCTTTTTGTAAAGTACATCGCGTCGAGCGAGATGCCGCTCCCCTACCCGCTCTCCTGGCACACACTTTTTAACACGAGGTGACTCATGAGCGAATCACACGACACCGGCTCACAGAAGCTCACGGACGCCCCCGCGGGGCGCGGCTCCACGCGCCTTGTGGTAGGCCTGATCCTCCTAGTGGGCGCCTTCTACTTGATGGTCAACAGCATGGTCGACGGCGGCGGCGCCTACTTCTTGGAGGTGGACGAGGTGATGGCCGCCGAGCAGAAGGGCTACCTCAAGCCCACGCGCAAGGTGCGCGTCAAGGGCAAGGTCGTCTTCGGCACCTACCAGAACGCCCCCGGCACCATCGAGCACCGCTTCTCTGTCCAAGGGGAGCGCGACCAGATCCGCGTCTACTACAAGGGCGCCATCCCCGACGTCTTTAAGGAGGGCGGCGAGGTGGTCGCCACCGGCTCCTTCACCGAGCCCGGCCTGCTCACCGCCGCCGAGCTCACCGCCAAGTGTCCCTCCAAGTACGAGCAGGACAACATCTCGCCCGAGGCACGCAAGCAGATGGGCCTCGAGCGCCCTGAGGAGAAGTAATGGACATTCACGCCCTAGGAGACATCCTCCTCAACGCCTCCATCGTGATGGCGGTGTTCTGCGCCGCGGCGAGCGCGCTCGGGCGCTGGCGCCAAAACGGCCGCCTGCTGCTCGCCGGCGAGCGCGCCGGCTACGCGCTGTCGGCCATGATCGTCACCGCCTCGCTGCTCCTGGTGAGCGGCTTTATGACCCACGACTACAACAACAAGTACGTGGCGCACTACTCCGACAACAACATGCCGTGGTACTACCTCGTGGCCTCCTTCTGGGGCGGGCAGGCGGGGTCGCTCATGTTCTGGTCGCTGATCTTGGCGGTGGGCACCGCCATCGTGATCCGCCAGAACCAAGAGCAGAACCGCGACCTGCTCCCCACGGTGCTCACCACGCTGATGGGGGTGCAGCTGTTCTTCTTGGTGGTGATGGTCTTTGAGGCGAATCCCTTCGAGACCTTCCGCGTCAACGAGCCGCCCGTCAACGGGCGCGGGCTCGAGCCGCTGCTGCAGAATCCCGCCATGACGTTCCACCCGCCGAGCATCCTGAGCGGCTACGTGTGGTTCACCTTCCCCTTCGCCTTCGCCGTCGCCGCGCTCGTGCACAAGCGCCTCGACGACACCTGGATTCGCACCACGCGCGGCTACGCGCTCATCTCGTGGGCGTTCCTCTCCATCGGCAACCTCTTTGGCGGCATGTGGGCGTACCAGGAGCTCGGCTGGGGCGGCTTCTGGGGGTGGGACCCCGTGGAGAACGCCTCGCTGATGCCGTGGTTCACCGCCACCGCCTACCTGCACTCGGTGATGATTCAGGAGCGCCGCGACATGCTCAAGGTGTGGAACATGGCGCTGGTGATGCTCACGTACTTCCTCACGGTCTTTGGCACGTTCCTGACGCGCTCCGGGCTCATCGACTCAGTGCACACCTTCGCGCAGAGCGACGTGGGCGACTACTTCATCTTCTTCTTGGTGGTCTTGTCGGCGCTGTCGGTGGGGCTCGTGGCGTGGCGCGTGTGGGACGGCTCCCTCAAGAGCCGCTCGGAGGTGGAGCACCTGCTGAGCCGCGAGGGGGCGTTCCTGCTCAACAACATCGTGCTGCTCGCCTGCGTGTGCGTGGTGATGTTCGGGACCATCGGCGAGAAGATCAGCGCCTACTTCTGGCAGGAGACCAAGTACACCGCCCCCTGGTTCAACACCTGGATGGTGCCCGGTGGGCTGATTCTGCTGCTCTTGATGGGGGTGGGCCCGCTCGTGCCGTGGCGCAAGGTGACCAAGGCGAGTCTGGTGCGCAACTTCTTGGCGCCGAGCCTCTTTAGCACCACCGGCGCCGCCGCCCTCTACGCGGGGGACGTGTATCACCTGCAGGAGCGCATCGCCAAGACCTACGTGCCCTTCGCCGAGGCGCGCGACGGCGTGATCTCGTGGGGGCAGCTGTTCTTGGAGGCGGAGCTGGTGGGGGTCTACTCGCTCATCGGCTTCTGGGGGGTGCTCTTTATCGGCTACACGATGGGCTGGGAGCTCATCAACGGCGCGCGGATTCGCGCGCGCTCCGTCAAGGAGCCCCTCACGTCCGCCCTCGCCAACCTGGTCTCCAAGAATCGCCGCCGCTACGGCGGCTACCTCACGCACCTGGGGTTCGCGGGGCTCTTCTTGGGCTTTATCGGCACGGGCCTCAAGACGGAGCGCGACCTCAGCTTCAACGCCCCGGGGGTGAGCCACTCCGTTGAGGACAAGCTGCTCACCTTCAAGGGCGTCACCACCACGCAGACGCACGAGTACCGCGAGTGGTTCGCCGAGTTCGACCTCCACGAGCTCAAGGAGGACGGCGCCGCGGGGGCGCACCTAGGCGTGGTGCGCCCCTCGCGCCGCAACTACATCGGCGCCAATGTCAAGATGTCGCGCTGGACCACGGAGAAGGACGAGGTGTTCTTGTGGCGCGGCAACGTGTACCTCGCGCTCGTGTCGTTTAATGACGGCCTGCAGACGGCGGAGGTGATGGCGCACTACAACCCTATGATTCTGTGGATGTGGGTGGGGGGCGCCCTGCTGCTCTTGGGGGTGTTCGTGGCGATCTGGCCGCAGGAGGCGCGGTATCAGGTGTTCGCGGCGGCGCGGCGCACGGCGCGTGAGGTGGCGGCGCGCGAGGGGGCGGGGCGCGAGGGGGCGGGCGAGGGGGTGGCGGCGCGCGGGCTGGCGGAGGAGGGGTGATGCTGCCGCTCTCCACGGGCCACGAGGCTCTCGCCGCTTCGGTGGCGCTCGCTGGCGTGGACCTCGCCCTCACCCTCGCGGTGGTGGCGGGCGTCGCCACGCTCCACGCCCTCTACCTCACCCTCCGCCCGCTCGCGGAGCGCGCCAAGATCTCCACGGAGGAGTGGGAGCGCATGGAGGACGAGGCGGCGGCGCTCATGATTCGCCGAGATCGCCTGATCGATGAGCTTAAGGACATAGAGTTTGAGGCGCAGATGAACAAGCTCGGCGACGGGGACCTCTCGGCGCTCCGCGGGCGCTATGAGGCGGAGGCGTTGGCGGTGATCTCGGAGCTCGACGCGCGCGCCAAGGTCTATGAGGGCGAGATCTCCGCCGCGGTGGAGGCCAACCTCGCCGAGCGCGAGGCGCGCCGCGCCGCCCGCCGCGCCGACGCCGCGCCGCTGCTGCTGCTCGCCGCGCTCCTCGGGGGGGCGCTGGGCGCCGGGGCGGCGCGGGCGGAGGCGCCCTTCCTCAACGCCGGCGGGCTGCCGCCCTTCCTCGCGTCGATGCAGAAGCATGAGCTGATGGTGTCGGTGCAGGTGGCGGGGGCGGGTGGCGCGGTGGCGCCGGCGCCGGCGGGGCTGCCCGTGGGGGTGCGCATCTTGGCGCAGGGACAGAAGGTGCGCGACTATAACGAGCAGACCGACGCGCAGGGCCGCGCCTTCTTCTTGGGGGTGCCCTCGAATCCCGAGGTGCAGATGTCGATCACCTATGAGGTGTGGGTGGACTATGAGGGCGTCCGCTTCCCCTTCAACCTCGACGGGGTGCCGCGCACCGTGGACAAGGAGGCGCTCCTCGATGAGTTTGACCCCAGCGCGCGCCTGCCCGAGAACCGCATCACCCTCACCGTGCGCCCGCCGAGCCGCGGGCTGGCGGGGGTGAGCGTGAACCACAGCCTCATCGAGCTGCACCCCGATGAGGAGTCGCTCTTGGTGATTCACGAGATGGTGCTCAAGAACGACTCCGACGCGCTGCTCGACCTGTCGCATCAGCCGCAGGGGGGGCTGCGCCTGCCCGCCCCCGACGGCGCCAAGTCGCCGGAGCTGCACCAGGGCGCCCACGAGGACCTCGAGGTGCGCGGCGCCGCCCTCTACTATATCGGCGCGCTGCTGCCCAAGAGCAGCAAGACCATCAAGTGGTACTACACGCTGCCGTATCGGGCTGAGCGCTTTGCGTGGTCGCAGGCGATGCCGGTGCCCGCCACGGTGGGCATCGTGGTGGCGCCGCGCTACAAGAAGGAGCAGCACCAGCGGCAGATTCCGCTGAGTCTGACGGCGACGGCGGGGGCGGGGGGGCAGCCGCTCGGGGAGATGCGCCCGGTGAGCACGGGCCCGGGGCTCGATTTCCACTCGCTGCGCGTCTCGCGCGTCCTCGAGCCGGGCGAGCCGCTGGTGTTTGAGGTGGGCGGCCTCCCCGCTCCCCCCCGCTGGCGCCGCCTCGCGCTCCTGGGCGCGGCGCTGCTCGCCGTGCTGCTCGCGGTGGCGTTCGCGCTGCTCGAGGGCAGCACCGCCGGGCAGCTCTCGCGGGCGCAGATGGTGATCGAGCGCGACCGCCTCCTCAAGGCGCTCGCGCGCATGGAGGTGGCGCTCAAGCGCGAGCAGATCACGCCGCAGCGCTACTCGCGCGAGCGGGAGGTCATCACCGCGCGCCTCGTGACCCTCTACCGCGCCCTCGAGCGGGTGGAGCAGGGGTGAGCGGGGTGGGCGACGCGCCGCGGGCGACGCACGAGCTGCGTGTGGAGCGCCTCACGCGCGCCTTTGGGGAGCACTACGCGCTCGTCGAGCTCTCCGCCACCTTCCGCGGCGGGGAGGTCTGCGCGCTGCTCGGCCCCAACGGGGCGGGTAAGTCCACGCTCATGGGGCTCCTCTCCACGCTGATGTCGCCCACGGAGGGCGAGATCAGCCTCGATGGGCGCCCGCTGAGCGTGGTGGGGGCGCGTGCCCTGCGCGCCCTCATCGGGTTCGTGGGGCACCACACGATGGTGTATGGGGCGCTCACGGCGCTAGAGAACCTGGTGTTCTTTGGGGAGCTCTATGGGCTGCGCCCCGCGGAGGGGCTTGAGGCGCTCGCGCTGCGCCGCCTCGATGAGGTGGGGCTGGCGGGGGCGGCGCGGCGGGCGGCGGGGGGGTTCAGCCGGGGGATGGCGCAGCGCCTGAGTCTGGCGCGCGCCTTGCTCCACGACCCCGCCGTGCTGCTGCTCGATGAGCCGTTCACGGGGCTCGACCAGGAGGGAATCGCGCAGGCGGAGGCGCTCATCGCCGATCGGCGCGCGCGGGGGGCGGTGGTGATCGCGTCGAGTCACGACCTCGGGGTGATGGAGCGGCTCTCCGACTCGCTCCTCGTGCTCCGCGGCGGCCGCCGGGTGTATCACGGGCCCGCGGGGGCGGGGGGGCTGTCGCTGGCGGCGCGCTACCACCTGAGCGTGGCGGGGGGGCGGGCGTGAGCGCGCCGCGCGCCGCGCGCTTTGGGCGCGCCGTGTGGGTGATTCTCCGCAAGGACCTCAAGGTGGAGGCGCGCAGCAAGGAGACGCTCGCCACGCTGGCGCTGTTCGGCGCCGTGCTGGCGTTCGTGTTCGCCTTTGGGTTCGTGGGCGACCCGGCGGTCAACCTGCAGGTGACGCCGGGGGCGCTGTGGGCGGGGCTGCTGTTCGTGGGCTCGCTAGGGGTGGGGCGCACGTTCGCCCGTGAGCAGGAGGATGACGCCTTCACGGCGCTGACCCTGAGTCCGGCGCCGCGCGCCGCGCTCTTGGCGGCCAAGGCGCTGGTCAACTTTGGGCTCACCGCGGGGGCGATGGCGCTCCTCACGCCGCTGCTCGCGCTGCTCCTGCACGTGGACCTCACGCCCCACGCGCTCCCCCTCGCCGCGCTGCTCGCCCTCGGGGCGGCGGGGTTCGCCCTCGTGGGGACGCCGCTGGCGGTCTTGGCGGTGGGGGCGCGACTCCCCGAGGTGCTCTTGCCGATGGTCACGTTCCCGCTGGTGACCCCCGTGCTGATCTGTGGCGTGCGCGGCTGCGCCGCTCAGCTGGGCACGTCGGTGGATGATGACGTCTGGGCATGGGCTCAGATGCTCTTGGCGTTCGACCTCGCGGCGGGGGTGGGCGCCTTCCTCTTATTTGATTCGATGGTGAGCGAATGAGCGATGTAGTCTCTGCTTCTGCTTCTGCTGCTTCTGCGGCTGCTGCTTCTGCGGCTGCTGCCCCCTCGCGCGCCTCAGCGCTCTGGACGCTCGTGGCGGCGGCGGGGCTGTTCTGGGCGCACTGGCTGGCGTTCGTCTATGTGCCCATGGAGGGCACGATGCGGGCGGCGCAGCGCATCTTCTACTTTCACCTGCCGAGCGCGTGGCTGTGCTATGTGGGCTTCTTGCTGTGCGCGGGGGCGAGTCTGCTCTATCTGCTCAAGCAGCAGAGTCGGCACGACGCCCTCGCCCTCGCCGCGGCGGAGGTGGGGCTGGCGTTTGGGGTGATCGTGCTCACGACGGGGCCGCTGTGGGCGCGGGCGGCGTGGGGGGTGTGGTGGCGGTGGGAGCCGCGCCTGACCACGATGGCGGTGCTGTTCTTGATTTTTGCCTGCTACTGGCTGATTCGATCCTTTGGGGGCGACTCGGCGCCTGTGCGGAAGTTCGGCGCGGCGCTGGCGGTGCTCGGCGCGCCCAACATCTTCTTTGTGCACGTGGCGGTGACGCGCTGGCGCGGCGACCACCCCAACAACATCCAGCTCGAGCCCTCGATGCGCGTGGCGCTCTACAGCACCCTGCTGGTCTTTATGGTGGTCTTTGGGCTGCTCGTGCGCCTGCGCTACCGCGTGCACCTCGAGGAGCGCGCCGCGGCCGCGCTGAGCCGCCGCCTGTCGCGCCTCGGCGCTTAACCCCCCTCTCAGCCCCCCCCCCTCATCTCCTCGCTCAAGGAGCGACCATGTCCCCTCGCCCGCTCATCGGCGGCGGCCCCCTCTGGGCCCTCGCCCTCGCGCCGCTCTTGGCGCTCACCCTCCTCAGCGCGCCGGCGGGCGCGCAGGAGGCGACCCCCGCCGCGCCCGCCGCTGCTCAGGGCGCCGCCGCGCAGACCCCCGCCACCGCCGCGGCGGAGGCGGCGCGCGAGGCGCGCCTCGAGGAGCTGCGCTATCAGCACATGTGGGTCGCCTTTGGCGCGGTGT
>VGTA01000124.1 GCA_016874875.1 Deltaproteobacteria bacterium
GACTCCCCCGCCCCCCCGGGCGCGCCGCCCGCGGGCGCCCCCGACCCCCCGGGCGCGTCGAGCGCCCCGCCCTCACAGTAGCCGTCCTCGCCGCACATCCCCCCCCCCGGGCACCCGTCCGGCGGGCAGGGCAGGAGGCAGCGCCCGTCGCCGCAGGTGGCCCCCGCCGCGCAGGGGTTGAGCTCATCCACCCGCCCGTCGCAGTCATCGTCGACCTGGTTGCAGCGCTCCGCCGACACCGCCGGCGCCGTGCAGACCGAGAGCTCCCCCTCCTGACAGAGCAGCACCCCCTCATGACACCCCGAGGCGCACACCCCCTCCGTCCCCTCGTCCACGCGCCCATCACAGTCGTTGTCGAACCCGTCGCACACCTCCACGTTCGCCCCGTCGATGATCTCCTCGAGGGTGGCGCGCAGACTCTCCTCGTCGGTGGCGAGGCGCTCGCGCCCCGTCCCCCCCACCTCGGCGACCGCGCGCAGGGTGGCGCGACTCACCAGCGAGCCGAGCCCGATGGCGTACACGTCGATGTCGTCCTCCGCCGCCCCCCGCGCCGCCTCCTGCGGCGCCGTGGAGCCCGGCTGCCCCCCATCGGCGCACGTCTCCACCCCGTCCGTGAGCAACACCAGCACCTTCTTGCGCCCATCGTCGAGCGCCATGAGCTGCGCGCGCCCCTGATCGATGGCGGCGGCCAGCGGCGTCAGCGCCTCGTCCACGGGCAGCGCGTCCGCCCCGAGGGCGACGAGGCGCTCGGGCGTGGCCTCCCCCAGCGGCACGCGCAGCCCCTCCGCGGGCACCCCGCACGCCTGCTCCTCCCCCCGGCGCCACGGGAACGCCAGCACCCCGAGGCGCACGCGGTCGAGGTTGGGCGCGAACGCCCCGCTCAGCGCCCGCAGCGCCTGCCCCCACTTGTCGCCCTCGAGCATGGAGCCTGAGCGGTCGAGCAGCAGCAGCGTGTTGGGCGGCTCGCAGACCGGCGCCTGCGCGCGCGCCGCCCCTAGCGGCGCGAGGAGCGGGAGGGGGGCGAGGGCGAGGGCGCGGGCGAGGGCGCGGGCGCGGGCGCGGCGAGGGCGGCGCGCGGGGCGAGACGAGAGGCGCATAGCGGAGCTCCAGAGGGCGGGGCGGGGAGGAGGGGCGCGCGGAGGAGGGGCGCGCGGAGGAGGGGCGCGCGGAGCACACGGGACTTGTCAGCCCCCACGAAAGGGAGTACCACTACGCGCACTTTCGAGGCTACCCCCTCCCCCACACGAGACCCCCTAAACCACACAAGGACTAGGCGTCGAATGAACATCCACGAATATCAAGCGAAAGAAGTCCTCAAGGGCTACGGCGTGGTCGTCCCTCGCGGGCGCGTCGCCTTCACCGCCGACGAGGCCGTGGCCGCCGCCGTCGAGCTCGGCGGCAAGGTCTGGGTCGTCAAGGCGCAGATTCACGCCGGCGGGCGCGGCAAGGGCGGCGGCGTCAAGCTCGCGCGCAGCCTCGACGAGGTGCGCGCCCTCAGCGCGCAGATCATAGGGATGCAGCTCGTCACCCACCAGACCGGCCCCGCCGGCCAGCTCGTCCGCCGCGTCTATATCGAGGAGGGCGCCGACATCGCCCGCGAGCTCTACCTCGGCGTGGTGCTCGACCGCGAGGCTAGCAAGATCTGCTTTATGGCCAGCACCGAGGGCGGCACCGAGATCGAGGAGGTCGCCGAGCACCACCCCGAGAAGATTCTCAAGGAGTGGGCCGACCCCGCCGTGGGCCTCGCCGACTACCAGGCGCGCAACCTCGCCTTTGGGCTGGGGCTGCAGGGCGCGAGCGTGAACAAGGCGGTCAAGTTCATGAAGGCGCTCTACCAGGCCTTTGTGGAGAAGGACTGCTCCCTCGCCGAGATCAACCCCCTCGTGGTCACCGGCGGCGGCGACATCGTCGCCCTCGACGCCAAGATCAACTTCGACTCCAACGCCCTCCACCGCCACCCTGAGATCGTCGCGCTGCGCGACACCGACGAGGAGGACCCCAAGGAGATCGAGGCGAGCAAGTTCGATCTCAGCTACATCAGCCTCGACGGCAACATCGGCTGCATGGTCAACGGCGCCGGCCTCGCCATGGGCACCATGGACATCATCAAGCACTTTGGCGGCGAGCCCGCCAACTTCCTCGACGTGGGCGGCGGCGCCACCACCGAGAAGGTCACCGCCGGCTTCAAGATTATCCTCAAGGACCCCAACGTGAAGGGGATCTACGTGAACATCTTCGGCGGTATCATGAAGTGCGACACCATCGCCAACGGCGTCATCGCCGCCACCAAGGAGCTCGGGCTGTCGATCCCCGTGGTGGTGCGCCTCGAGGGCACCAACGTCGAGCTCGGCAAGCAGATTCTCCGCGACAGCGGCCTCGCCCTCATCCCCGCAGACAACATGGCAGACGGCGCGCAAAAGATCGTCGCCGCCGTCTCTGGCAAGTAAGGTAAGGAGTCAAAAATGGCCATTTGGGTTAACAGCGACACCCGCCTCATCTGCCAAGGCATCACAGGCGCCGCCGGCAGCTTCCACTGCAAGCAGATGCTCGCCTACGGCACCAACCTCGTGGGCGGCGTGACCCCCGGGAAGGGCGGCACCCTCTTTGAGGACAAGGTGCCCGTGTTCGACACGGTGGCGGAGGCCGTGAAGGCCACCGGCGCCAACGCCTCCATCATCTACGTGCCGCCCCCCTTCGCCGCCGACGCGATCCTCGAGGCCATCGGCGCGGGCGTGGAGCTGATCGTGACCATCACCGAGGGCATCCCCGTGATGGACATGGTCCGCGTCAAGGCGGTCCTCAAGCAGTCCAAGAGCCGCCTCATCGGCCCCAACTGCCCCGGCATCATCACCCCCGGCCAGTGCAAGATCGGCATCATGCCCGGGCACATCCACCTCCCCGGCAAGGTGGGCGTGGTGAGCAAGTCGGGCACGCTCACCTACGAGGCCGTGGGCCAGCTCACCGCCCTCGGCATCGGGCAGAGCACCTGCGTGGGGATCGGCGGCGACCCCGTCAACGGCACCAACTTCATCGACGTGCTCAAGGCCTTCAACGACGACCCCGGCACCGCCGCGGTCATCATGATCGGCGAGATCGGCGGCAACGCCGAGCAGGACGCCGCCGCCTGGATCAAGGAGCACATGACCAAGCCCGTGGCCGGCTTCATCGCCGGCGTGACGGCCCCCCCGGGCCGCCGCATGGGCCACGCCGGCGCCATCATCTCTGGCGGCAAGGGCACCGCCGCCGAGAAGATGGGCGCCATGCGCGAGGCGGGCATCGAGGTCGCCGCCACCCCCGCCGACATGGGCGCCGCCATCGTGCGCGCCGCGGAGCGCAAGGGCGTCGCGCTCAAGGGCTGAGCGAGGGCCGTCCGCTCCGCGCGCGGCGAGGAGCTAGCCAAGCGCCCCCTGATCGGCTAAGGCTAGAGCGCCTCGTCACCCAAGGAGACCCCATGAGACACCTCAAGAGGGCGCCCGCGCCGCTCATCGCCGCCCCGCTCGCCTCCCTGCTGCTCCCCCGCCTCGCGCTCGCCAGCGGCGGCGCGCCCGCCGCGGCGGGCTTTTGGGAGAAGCTCACCCCCATCCTCCTGCTCCTCGCGGCGGTGGCGGTGATTTTTGCCCGCCTCCCCACGCCCAAGTTCGACGGCGCCGACGTCTCGTGGCGCACGCCCGCCTTCCGCCAGCGCCGCGCCCTCAACTGGCTCCCGCTCGGGCTCACCTACGCGCTGCTCTACATGGGGCGCTACAACCTCACCGTCAGCAAGCGCACCTTTGAGGCGATGGGCGATGGGGCGGGCGGCGTGATGATGAACAACCAGGCGTTTGGCGAAATTTTCGCTATCGGGACGGTCATCTACGGCTTCTCCTTCCTGCTCAACGGCCCCCTCACCGACCGCCTCGGCGGGCGTTTCGCCATCCTCACCGGCGCCCTCGGCGCCGCCGTGGTCAACGGGCTCATGGCGCTCTGCGCCTACACGCTCACCGTCAAGGGTCCCCTGCACGCGCTCGTGGCGGAGCGCTTTGTGCTCATCTTCAGCGCCCTCTACGGGCTCAACATGTACTTTCAGAGCTTTGGCGCCGTGGCCATCGTCAAGGTCAACGCCGCGTGGTTCCACCTGCGCGAGCGCGGGGTCTTTGGGGCTATCTTTGGGATCTTGATCTCGCTGGGCATCTACCTCGCCTTCGACGTGAGCCAGATGGTGCTCAGCGGCTACGGGCTCACCTGGGTCTTTGGAGTCCCCGCCGCGCTCCTCGCCGCCTTCTGGGTGATCGACGTGCTGTGCGTGCGCGACACCCCGGGGCAGGCGGGCCTCGTGGACTTTGACGCCGGCGACGCGGGCTCGGGGGACGCCGGGGAGCGCAAGGGGGTGGTAGAGCTCTTCCGCCTCATGCTCACCAACCCCGTCATCCTCACCATCGCGCTCATCGAGTTCTGCAGCGGCTTTATCCGCCAAGCGCCCATGCAGTGGTACCAGACCTTCGCCAAGCAGACCGACGCGGCGCTGCACCTCAAGAGCGACTTCATCTACAGCAACTGGGGCATGCTGCTCTGCGTGGCGGGGATTCTGGGCGGCGTCATCGCGGGCGTGATCTCCGACCACCTCTTCCAGTCGCGCCGCGGCCCCGTCGCCGCCATCCTCTACGCCAGCATCACCGCCTGCTCCCTCGCCCTCGTCTTCCTCTACGACACCCCCGCGCTGACGGTGGGCGGCGTGACGCTGTCGGTGCCGGGGGTCCTCTCCATCCTGACGTCGATGTTCGTGATCGGGGTCCACGGGATGCTCTCGGGCACCGCGAGCATGGATTTTGGCGGCAAGCGCAACGTGGGGGTGGTGGTGGGGATCATCGACGGCTTCGTCTACCTCGGCACCGCCACCATGAGCCTCACCTACGCGCTCATCCTCCCCAAAGAGCAGCTCGACCCCGCCACGGGCGCGCTCACCGGCCCCGCCACCGACCCAGCGATGTGGCGGGCGTGGCCCATCTCGATGGTGGTCATCGGGGCGCTCGGGACGCTGCTGGCGTCACGGGTGTGGAACGCGCGGGCGCAGCGCGGAGGGAAGTGAGGTGAGCGCGGCCGCCTCCCCGACCGCCGGCGGCGTGAGCGCCGCGCGAGAGCGCCCGCTGGTGGTGATTCCGGCGCGCCTGGCGGCGGCGCGCCTGCCGCGCAAGCCGCTCGCGCTCATCGGGGGCGAGCCGATGGTGTGGCGGGTGGTGGAGCGCGCGCGCCTCGCGGGCGACGCCGTGGCGGGCGTGGCGGTGGCGGCGGGGGACGAGGAGATTCGGGCGGCGGTGGCGGCGCGCGGCGGGGCGGCGTGGCTGGTGGGCGAGGAGTGCGGGTCGGGGACCGAGCGGGTGGCGCGGCTGGTGGCGCGCGAGGGGGCGGCGCTGCGGGCCGCGTTCCCGGCGTGGGGGGGGCGCTGGGTGCTCAACGCGCAAGGAGACGAGCCGCTGCTCCCCCCGGCGGCGCTCCAGGCGCTGTGCGAGGCGCTCGGGGCCTGCGAGGAGCGCGGCGAGCGCTTCGCCACCCTCGCCTGCCCGCTCGACGCAGCGCAGCGCGCGTCGCGCGCGCGGGTCAAGGTGTGCGTCAACGCGCGCGGCGAGGCGCTCTACTTCTCGCGCGAGCCCATCGGCGGCGACCAGGCGCTGCTCCACGTGGGCGTGTACGCCGTGCGCGTGGACGCCCTGCCCCTCGTCTATGGGCGCAGCCCGCTCGCGCGCGCCGAGGACCTAGAGCAGCTGTCGTGGCTCGAGGCGGGCGAGCGGATTCGGGTGGTCCGCGTCTCAACGCACCCGGCGGCGGTGGACACGCCGGAGGACCTCGCGCGCGCCCGAGCGACCTGGGCGGCGGGCGTGGCGGGCTGATTTAGCGAGCCCGGGGGGCGCGCGGCGCGCGCGGGGCGCGTGCGGGGCGCGTGCGCCGCGCTCTCGATCAAGCGCCGCGCGCCGCGTCGCCCTGCGTCCTGTTCTTATTAGCACGAACATACATTATTCGTGAGGCGAGTCCCCCCGCGCGAAATCCCCGCCCACGCGAGTCCCCGCCCGCGCGACCGCGCTCAGGGCTCCGCGGGGGCGCCCGCGGCGGGGAGGGGGGCGGGGGCGGGGGCGTCGACGACGTCGTCGGGGTAGGCGTAGCAGAGCGTCAGGTCCCCCTCGGGCGTCACGCGCATGAGCACGTGGTCGTCGCCGGGCGACTGGCTGCGGTCCTTGGCGTCGTCGCCGCGGTCGGTGCGATAGAGGCCAAACTCGCCCACCTTGTCGAGCAGGCGCGCCACCGTGTCAGCGGCGGGGAGGTTGTCGCGGCGGCCGGCGGACACCACGGCGTACTTGCGGGGCTGAGTGAGGACGCGGTCGAGGAAGGGCTGCGTGTTGGTGCCCTGCCCGCCGTGGTGCCCCGCCTTGAGCACCGTCGAGCTCAGCAGTGACGCGCCGCGCGCGAGGTCCGCGCTCAAGAGGGTCTCGTCGAGCGCCTCCTCGGCGTCCCCCGTGAGCAGCAGGCGCACCCCCTGGAACTCGAGCGAGAGGACCACCGACGCGGCGTTGTCGGTGCTCGCGTAGCGGTCGGCGCTCAGGAGGCGCGCCGTGACGTTGCGCCCCCACAGCTCTGTTTGACGCAGGCCGGGCGTGGCGGGGTCGATGCCCACCTCGAGCGCCGGGGTCATGTTGACCACGCCGGGCTCCGCCGCCACCTTGGCGAGCAGCGTCTGGTAGGTCTTGTCCTCATTGGCGATCCCCGAGGACACAAAGCGCTGCACTCTGTACTCGTCGAGGACGCGCCATGAGCCGCCGTAGTGGTCCTTGTCGGGGTGCGTCGCCACCAGGTAGTCGATGGGGCTCCCCTCCACCCACCCGCTCTCGCGCATAAAGGCGATGAGCGCCTCCACGCCGTTGGAGTCATAGCCGTCGTTAAGGTTGGAGCTGAAGCCGCAGTCCCCCGACGAGATCAGGCAGTTACCCGTGTCCACGAGGACGTCCTTGGCGTCGAGGTCGCGCGCCCCGGGCGTGCGAATCCAGGTGGCGTCGCCCTGCCCCACGTCCACGAACGCCACCCACAGGTCCTCGCGCTCGGCGGCGGTGGAGAGGTCGCGGAAGGCCTGCAGCTCGCTGGGGCTGCACACGCGGTCGCCGCGCTGGGCGCTGAGGGTGGGAATCGTGGTGTCGGGGCAGCCGGCCGAGGAGAGGGCGGAGAGGGCGGAGAGGGCGGAGAGGGCGGAGAAGGCTGCGCCTCGGGGGGAGCGCGCGGAAGGGCGCGGCGGGCGGGAGGGGGTCATCGGGGCACCTCGGGGGCGGAGGGGGCGCGCACGCGGCGCGCGCCGCGGAAGGGGAGCCTCAGGGAGCGCAGCGCGCCTCATAGCGCCCGCCGCTCGGGCAGAGGGCGGGGCTGAGGTTGAGCATCAGGTTGAGCGTGGTGTGCAGCTCCACCGCCGCCCCCGCCGTCGCGTCGGGCGAGCGGTTGGCGCTCACCCCATCGGCGATGCGGTTGGTGGGCACCGTCAGCTCGTCGAGGACCACGCCGGCGGCGTCCTTGAGCGTGAGCGCGGCGGCGGCGCTGTTGGTGAGCGTGAACTTGGCGTGCCCCGTGGCCAGGCGGGTGGAGTCGGCGTTGGGCGTGGACCAGCGCCACTGGGCCCCGTCCGCCTGGTTAAAGATCGCCAGCGCGCCCCCCCCCTCTAGGCAGCCCGCCGCGAAGGTGACCTTGATGGCGCCGTTGTAGGTCAATGTAATCCCTTGTAGGTTCACCGCCCCCCCGAGGTTGAGCACCTCCACGAACTCGTCCTTGGTCTGCGTCTCGTTGCCCGACGGGTTGGCGAGCACCTCATTGATGAGCAGCTGCCTCGGGGCGGGGGCGGGGCAGGAGGGGGGCGGCGGGGGCGTGTTGCCCATCGGCGGCTCGGTGTTGCCCATGGGGGGCGTGGTGTTACCCATGGGGGGCGTGGTCCCGCCGGCGGGGGGCGTGGTGTT
>VGTA01000125.1 GCA_016874875.1 Deltaproteobacteria bacterium
GCAGGAGCAGCGCGTTGCGGAGGCTGTGCTCCCCCTCCTCGGCGTAGGGCTTGATGTGGGCGGCCTGCAGGACGGGGTCGGTGTGCTCGCCGGTCACGGCGCAGCGCCCCTCGTAGGCGTTGAGGACGGAGGCGCGGAAGGCGCCCTGCCCGAGGCGCGCGCGGGTGATGGACTCTCCGCCATAGCGCCTCTGCTCGTCCCACTCGATGAGCACGTCGCGCAGCGGGTCCACCGAGGGCAGCGAGAGCGCGCGGCGGCGGAGGTGGGCGGAGCGGCGCGCCTCGAACTCGGCGTTGAGCGCCTGCCCGTCGAGGTCGCCCTCGCGGTAGGTCTTGCCGGAGACGATGTTGCCGCTGAAGCTCTCGGGGCAGGGCTGCCAGTCGGCGCGGTCGTAGAAGTGGCAGCCCTCAAGGAGCTTGCAGCCCATGAGCGGGTCGGGGTCGCCGGGCTTGCCGAGCTGGGCGCGCATCTCCTCAAGGGTCTCAAAGCCGCTCATCTGCCCATACTGCCGCCACGCCTCCGTGAGCCGCATCTGCGTGTAGCCCACGAAGGTGCCGCCCCCCGCGATCCTGTTGTGCGGCGCCTTGAGCTTGAAGAGGATGTTCTGCCCGGGCACGAGGGCGCGAAATGCGGTGGCGCTCGGGCGCCAGAAGTTCACCTTGAGGGCGCCGCGCGCGTGGTGGAATGACCACCAGCCGTGGTCGGTGACGTCGAGGTAGAGGGGCTGCGGCGTGTAGAGCATGGGTCTCCTAGCGGGGCTCGGCGCTCGGTGTCCGCAGCGGGGCGCGGGGGGCGTTGAGGGGCGGACTCGTTGACATTCACCCAAACACGCACTCACATGTCAACCCCACCCACGCGGAGTCAGATCGCACCATGGCAAAGATCCTCTTGAGCTTCCTCGGCCTCGGCAACCCGCACACCCCCCTCACGCAGCTCGGCTACGATGACGCCGAGTACGAGCTCCCCAACGGCGCCCGCTACACCACGCCGCTCTCGCAGGAGGCGGTGGCGGCGTTCGCGGGCGTGGAGGGCGTGGACCGCGTGGTCACGCTCATGACCCCTAAGTCCAAAGACCGCCACCAAGAAGAGCTGCGCCGCCGCCTCCTGGCGCTCGGCTTCTCGGAGGAGCAGCTCGTGTGGGACGAGTCGATCCGCGACGAGCAGAGCGGCGAGGACCAGTGGGGGTGGTTCCGCGCCCTCGTGGAGCGCGTGGACCGCGGCGACGAGCTCATCTTCGACTTCACCCACGGCTTCCGCTCCGTGCCCATCATCTTCTCGAGCGCCATCAACTACATCCAGCGCGTGAAGGGGGTGGTGGTGCGCCACGCGTTCTATGGATACCTCACGAACCCCGGCAGGCTCGCGGAGGGCGACCGCTACCGCGGGCGGGTGATTGACCTCGTGGCGTTCTACCAGCTCAACGACTGGGTGGACGGCGTGTCGGCGCTCACGCGCGACGCCAACGCCGGCGTGCTCGCCGACCTCGCCGAGCGCGCCCGCGCCGCCGGCGAGGGCTTTATGGGCTTCCGCAGCCTCGGCAGCGCGGAGCTGGTGGGCGCCCTGCGCGACCTGACCGCCTGCATCAAAGAGATCAACATGAACGAGGTGCCCGCCCGCGCCTCGCGCGCCCTCGAGGTGCTCAAGGCGCAGCGCGCGCGCTGCGAGGGGCCCGACCGCCAGCTCATCGAGATGGTCATCGACACCTTCTCCGACCTCGGCGCCGCCGCGGGCTCCGGGCGGTATGACCTAGACTATTTCGCCGTGCAGCGCGCCCTCGTGGACGCCCTCGTGCGCCACCAGCTCGACATGCAGGCGTTCACGGTGATGCGCGAGCTGGTGGGCTCGATCGGCATGCTCGGGGCGCCCGCGGAGGCGCGCGGCAGGGTCATGGGGAGCTCGCAGGGGCGCAGGATGCGCCAGCGGTACGGGGAGGTGTTTGTGTCGATGTGCCAGTTCTCTGAGAAGGAGTGGCGGTTCACGGAGATGGCGGCGCCGACGCCGGCGGACCACGAGGCGCTGCGCCCCTTCTGGGAGCGCCTCCGCGCCCTCGGGCTCACCGAGCGCCTACAGGGGTTCATGCCCGGGCTGGTGAAGCTCCGCAACGGCTTCGATCACGCCTGGACGGCCTCGGGGCGCGCGTCGCTCGCCCCTGACTCTAGCGCGCGCTACCGCGATGAGCTCTTTGAGGTGCTTGACCTGCTTGAGCGCGAGGGGGTGCTCCTCGGGGCGGAGGCGGCGGCGGAGGCGACGGGGGCAGAGGCGGAGGCGGCGGAGGCGGAGGCGGAGGCGGCGCCGCACAAGGTTCCGTACTCAGAGGACCCCTCCTATCTAAAGCTGCTCAAGCAGTACCGCGCCCTCGCCCTCGAGCACAGCTTTGTGGATAAGCACGAGCGCGCGAGGGGGCTCTACGACGAGCTGCTGCAGCGGTTCCCGGAGGCGGCGGGGGAGCTCAAGGCGCTCTGCGCCGAGGTGGAGGAGGTGACCCGCTTCTTGAATGACGTGTATCGGCGCCCAGAGCTCACGAGGCTCAGCCCCGACGCCCTCCGCGCGGTGGCGCGCCGCTTTCCGTTCCCTGGGGTGGAGAAGAAGGCGCTCCGCCAGCAAGAGCGCGCGCGACAGAGAGATCAGCGCGCTCAAGAAGAGCGGGCGCTTGTCAAGCAGGGGAAGCCGCTCACGCGCGTCAGGCAGCGCGCGGCGCCCACGGGCGTGAGCGCGCGCCCCACCGAGGGGCTGCGCCTCAGCGCGGCGGCGGCGGCGCCCCTGCCCCCGCCCCCGGCGGGCCTCCACGCCAACGACGTCCGCGCCCTCTCGCCGCGCGCGTCGTGGAGCCTCTTGGTTGATGAGACGGGGTCGGATTTTATGGAGGGGGAGGGCCCAGGCGTCACGGCGGTGGTGTCGCTGTTGATTCCGGAGGGGGGCGCGCGCTCCCTGCCTCCCCTCAGCCGCTTTCACGCCACGGAGAGTGACCTTGAGGGCATCGATGCGGCGGCGCAGGCGGTGCTCGACGCGGACGTGGGGGTGCTGGGGTTGAGCCTCGACTCCCTGCCGCGCACCACGCAGGACCGCTGGCTCGATGGCGTGCTGCGCCTCGTGGAGCTGAACCTCCGCCTGATGCCGCTTGAGGGCCCCGCGAGGGTGCGCGTGCTGGTGGAGAACCGCCCGCCTTTCGTGCCCGCGAATGAGCTCAAGCACATCACGGGCGCCCTGCGCGCGCAGGTGATGGCGTCGCTCGCGCGCTCTTGGCCTGAGCGCGCGCGCCTGCTCTCGGTGGAGCTGCGGCTCATCGACAAGAACGCTGACCCCCGCAACGGCTATGTGGACGCCGTGGCGTTCACCTGGGGCTCCTCGGCGCGTCACTCCAAAGCGCGCCTCAAGGCGTCGGGGTGGCTCAACACCTGCCTGCTCACCGATGACGCGGAGGCGCTGATGGGGCTGTGGGACCAGCTCGACGCGGGGGGCGGGCTGCCGCCGCGCGGGTGGCTCCAGCTGGCCACGCGCGCTGACGCCGCGCCGGAGGGGCGTGCGCTCGCCGTGTCGCTCCTCACACTCCACGCCGAGACCTGCCGCGCGGACGCCGCGCGCTGGCGCAGGCTGGCGGAGGCGGTGAGCGAGGCGGAGCGCGACAAGGAGCTCTCGCTTGAGGCGTTCGGGCGGGCGGTGGAGTGGCTCGAGCGCTCGCGCCCCGCCGGGGAGCGCCTCTCGCCGCCCCTTGAGCTGCGCCTGCTCACGCTGCGCCTCGCGCGCGCCAACCACACAGGGGAGGTGCTCGAGGGGGAGCGCGACCGCCGCTATGCCCTCGCGCGGTCGCTGGTGGAGGAGGACGCGCGCCTCGTGGTGGAGCTCGCGCTGCACGAGGCGGTGGGCTACACCAACGCCTTTGACTTCTCCTCGGCGGCGGCGGCGATCGGGCCGTGGCTTGAGCTCGAGCCCTGGGTCCCTGGGCTGCGCCTCTGGGGACGCATGCGGTCGAGCGCGGGGCAGCACGCGGCGTTCGAGGGGCGGCACGCGGAGGCGGCGCGCCGCTTTGAGGAGGCGCTGGGGGCGTTTGGGCGCCTCTCGCATGACCGCGCGCAGGACATGGCGCAGACGAGCGTCTATCGCGCGATCGCGCTGATGGACGACGCGGGGCGGGGGGAGCAGGAGGTGGAGGAGGCGGTGTGGGCGGCGTTCGGGCACATGGGCGCGCGCGACCTCCGCGAGGCGCTCGCGCTGTGCGAGCGCCCAGGGGCGCAGTTCCTCCACCACCTGCTGCTGCGCTGGCTCGCGTGCCGCCCGAGCGCCGCGCGCGTGGGCGCCTATCTCTCCTCTAAGGCGCTTGAGGTCCGCGGGCGCGAGCACCCGTGGCAGCTCATCGAGGCGCTCCGCGCCCTCCTCTTGGCGCGCGCGGCGGGGGGGGTGACCGCTGATGCGCGCGAGGCGCTTGAGCGCGCGTGCGGGGTGGCGCTCTCGAGCGAGCAGGGGTCCACGGTGCGCCTGATCGGGGCGGCGCTGCGGGTGGCGGCCGCTGGGTGGGGGGCGCCGTGGGCGGGCGGCGAGGAGACGCTCAGCGACCTCGCGCGGGAGCTGCCGAGGGCCTCGGCGCAGCTCGCGCTCTTGCGCGCGGGGCACGCAGCGGGGGCGGGGGTCTTGGGGGGGGACCCCGTGGAGGGCCTGTGGCGTTGGCTCGGGTCGGTGTTGGCGTTTAATTATCGCTAAAATATCGCTAAAATATCGCTAAAATAAATGCGAAACAGATGCTGGCAAAAACAGGTGCCTGGCACCTATCAACAGCGACCACGCCCATCAACAAGCACCTAGGAGCTAGGAATAAACACCCGCGCCTCGCGCGTCAAGGCGGCGCGCCGCTCGCGCCCTGCCCCCTCAAGCCTCACGCCGCCCACCCACAGGAGCCCCGCTTGACCCAGCCCGCCCGCCCCGCGCCCCGCCGCTCCCGCCGCCTCGCCCTCCCCCTCAGCGCCGCCCTCAGCGCCGCCCTCGGCCTGAGCGCGACCCTCGCCCCCCTCGCCCCCCTCGCCCCCCTCGCCCCCCGCCGCGCTGAGGCGGCGGTGGGGCAGGCGGCGTGGGCGGCGCAGGTCCTGACGCACCCCGCGGCGCGCCAGGGGCTGTGGGTCGTCGGCGAGCTCGTCTTGAGGCGCAGCGGCGCCCTCGGGTACCTCGAGCGCAATGTCAAGGCGCTGCTGCCGGAGGCGCTCTCGTCCTTCGCGAAGCCGCTCGTGAATGTCCCGATCTCCGCCGTCCAAGGCAAGTGGTGTGCCGCCCTGCCGCAGCTCTGCGGGGGCGGCAGGGGGGGCGGGGGCGGCGGAGGCGGCGGGGGCGGTGAGGTAGGGGCGATGGCGCTCTCGCTGAGCAGCAAGGTGCTCCCGGCCGTGGTGCGGGCGGCGCAGAGCGCTCACGTGAGCTCTCAGGTGCAGACCCTCACGGGGGCGCTGGCGCAGGGGCAGGTGCTGCTCGGGGCGCTAGCGATCGCGTCGATGGCGCAGAGCGAGCTCAACGCGCGGCGCCTCTTGAGCGAGATGCGCTCGCATCACCAAGAGACGCTCACGGCGATTCGAGCGCTCGGGGCGCAGATCTCCACGCAGCTCACCTCGGTGATGGAGATGCTCGAGCGGATTGAGCAGAAGCTCGATGATCAGCTCAAGGCGAAGGTCGACCTCGCGAAGGAGTGCGCGGCGAACCTCACGGAGCCGACCTCAGCTGTGTCGATCAACATGCTCACGAACTGCCTCACGAAGATCCAAGAGGCGCGCAACAGCGTCACCCAGCGCGGCTACTCGCCGAGCCTCGAGCTGAGCCTCCTAGAGCTCGAGCTGCACGCCCGCCTGCTGGAGCCCGAGGAGGATCAACACCCACAACACCTGCAGGCGCTCTGGAGCGCCATCGCCCGCCTGCCGAGCCCGGAGGCGCTGCAGGGCGCCCTGGCGGCGCTCCGCTGCCGAGAGGGCGCCGCCCCCACCCCCGTGGTGCGCCGCGAGGGGCTCCTGGCCGCCCCCGCCCCCGCCGAGGTGGACTGCGTGGCGCAGAGCAGTTGGCTCGACGCCGCCCTCGCCGCGCGCCTCAAGCCCATGCAGCAGCAGATGCGCGCCGAGCTGGAGCGCCACGAGCGCTTCGAGGAGCGCCGCCGCGCGCTCGGCGAGCGGCTGCGCGGCGCCCTGGCGCTCAGCACCCTCGACGAGCTCAACAACTTCGCCCGCCCCGCTGAGGACCGAATCGAGGTGGAGTCGGCGGAGAGGCGCGCGCGGCGCTGGGTGCATGAGCACCTGCCGGGGATCGAGGGCGCGCGCGCGCAGACGCTCAAGGTGCGCGTGTCGCTGATCTCGCAGCTCAAGGAGCGCGTGTTGACGTTGGAGGGGCGGAGCGACCTGAAGTTAGAGCACCGCGCGGAGCAGGGGCGCCTGGTGCACTCCTTTGAGCTTAAGCCGGAGGCGGCGGGGCTGGCGGTGGACGTCGCGCTCACCTATCAGGGCACGCTCTGGCAGGAGTGGGTGGCACGCTGCCGCCTCGAGCTCGATGATGAGGCGCTCAAGCAGCTGTCGCGTCAGGGGGAGCCCCTGGCGGGCGTCCTAGACTGTACGCAGTACGACGAGCTGCTCCCGAAGGCGCTCAGCTACTCCATCGAGGCGCGCTTTGAGCGCTGAGGAGAGCGCCTCGCTTGCGATGGCTGTGCATCTGGACACTTTTTTGAATGACAGGAGAAGCCCGTTGATGAACATCACTCTGAACCCCTTGACCCCGAGAGAGGACGCCATGAACCCGACTGCCCTGAGCGCGCCCCTGAGTCTTCACCCTTCCCTCGCCCCTTTCCGCCGCGCTCCCCGCCGAGCGCCCCGCCGAGCGCCACTGGGGGCCCGCGCCCTCGGGGCGCTGCTGTGCTTCCTCTCTTGGGTGACGCTGGCGCCGAGCGTGGGGTGGGCGCAGTGTCAGTGTGAGCAGGAGGCGCAGTGGGCGATGGAGGGCTGGCTGAACACTCAAAATATTGATACATTTGATTTTTATGTAGCGTGGGGCATGAAAGCAAGCATCAAAGAGATCGAGCAGCTCATCAAGAACAAGCAGGTCATCAACGAGGAGATCAAGGCTAAGGAGACAGACCGAAAAGTCCGTGAGGCGATCGCCGAGAAGATGAAGGAGACGATCAACAGGGAGCTCGCAGGGCGCGGCTGCGCGAACTTGAGCGTAGAGCAGCTCGCGAGCTCCTTAAACTATGTCATCAACGATCAGGGACAGATTCAGGAGCAGGCCGGCGCGTTGACTTTAGGCGCGGCGGGTGTGACGGGCAGCGCGTTGGCGGCGGGCGCGCTCGCGGGGTACGCGGTCTTGACCACAGGTTTTTGGGGGACGTTGTGGGCGGGGGGCACGGCGGCTGTAGCGGTGGGGGCGTTTGTGCCAGAGCCCACAACGATCGCTATCATCACGGCGGGGGGCGGACTCCTCGCGGGGGGGGCTTACTTGTGGAAGAAGAGTGCGTATAAGAAGAGCGTGCGCGCCTATGTAGTGCAGGTGCAGGCCTCGCTCACCAACAAGATTCGCTCCCAAGCGGTCAGCCGCGCCCTCCGCCCCGCCCTCTGCCCCTAACCCCCCCTCACGGCACACACGCGCAGCAGTTCCCCGGGTCCTCGCTGTAAGGCGTCTGGCAATAGCTCCGCGCCTGCCCGCAGGCCTCAGCGCAGGACGATGCGTTGAGGGCGGCGAGGCAGCGGGCGCAGGCCTTGAAGGGCATGGGCTCGGAGCAGCGGCAGCAGGTGGCGAGGTCATCCCCCCCGCGGCTGACGCACTCGCCGTGGCCGTAGCCGTTGCCTTGGGTGGCGGCGTCGAAAAACAGGTGCCAGGAAAAACAGGTGCCAGGCACCTGTTAACACACCGCCGAAACGAGCGATTTTCTCTATCACGCCCCCTCGCATCACCCCCCCCTCCTCCGCCCCGGACACCCCCGCAG
>VGTA01000126.1 GCA_016874875.1 Deltaproteobacteria bacterium
CCGCCTCGGCGACGCGCGCGCGCTGCCGCGCCTGTTGTCGTTGGCGCTGATGCAGGTGCAGAGCGCCGCGGACGAGGCGCTGCAGCGCGCCGCCCGCCGCGCGGTGCGCGCGGTGGACCTGGCGGCAGAGCTCGAGGAGGAGTGAGCTGGGCGCGGGGCGCGGGGCGCGGGGCGCGGGGCGCGCGGCTTGATTTTTGAGCGCCGAGAGGGTTTAAGGCTCTCTACGAACCCCGCTTGAGGAGAGCCACCGCGATGAGCCCCGTCCCCCCCGCCCCCCCCGCCGCGCCCCCCCCCGCCACCCCCATCGCCGAGATCGTGCAGCCCCGCGCCGGCCGCGCCGCCCCCCCCGTGGGGACGGCGGTGGTGGTGCAGGGGTGGGTGCGCACCGTCCGCCACTCCAAGGGCGGCTTCAGCTTCGTGGCCGTGCACGACGGCTCTTGTTTCGCGCCGCTGCAGGCGGTGGTGGGGAGCGAGCTGCCCGGCTACGACGACGTGCAGCGCCTCACCACGGGCTGCGCCGTGCGGGTGTCGGGGGCGCTGGTGGCCTCCGAGGGGCAGGGGCAGGCGCTCGAGCTCAAGGCGACCGCCGTTGAGGTGGTGGGCTGGGTGGAGAATCCCGACACCTACCCCATGCAGCCCAAGCGCCACAGCCTCGAGTTCCTGCGCGACAACGCGCACCTGCGCGCGCGCACCAACCTGATCGGGGCGGTGACGCGCGTGCGCAACTGCCTGGCGCAGGCGACGCACCGCTTCTTCCACGACCGCGGCTTCTTTTGGGTGCACACGCCGCTGATCACCACGAGCGACTGCGAGGGGGGCGGGGAGATGTTCCGCGTGTCCACGCTCGACCTCGCCAACCTGCCCCGCACGCCGTCGGGGGCGGTGGATTTTGGGCAGGACTTCTTTGGGCAGGAGGCGCACCTCACGGTGTCGGGGCAGCTCAACGTGGAGACGTACTGCATGGCGCTGAGCAAGGTCTACACCTTCGGCCCCACCTTCCGCGCCGAGAACAGCAACACCCGCCGCCACCTCGCGGAGTTCTGGATGATCGAGCCGGAGGTCGCCTTCGCGGACCTGATGTCGAACGCGCAGCTCGCCGCCGACTACATCCAGGCGATCTTCAGGGCGGTGCTCGACGAGCGCGGCGACGACCTAGCGTTTTTCGCGCAGCACGTGGAGAAGGACGCCGCCCGCCGCCTTGAGGCGCTGGTGGGGGCGCGCTTTGAGATGATGACCTACACCGAGGCGGTCCGCCGCCTCGAGGCCGCGCCGGTGTCGTTCGAGTACCCCGTGTCGTGGGGGATCGACCTGCAGTCGGAGCACGAGCGCTACCTGAGCGAGCAGGTGGTGGGGGGGCCGGTGATCGTGACCGACTACCCCAAGGACATCAAGGCGTTCTATATGCGCATGAACGAGGACGGCAAGACGGTGGCGGCGATGGACATCCTCGCGCCGGGGATCGGGGAGCTGGTGGGGGGGAGCCAGCGCGAGGAGCGCCTCGACCGCCTCGACGCGCGCATGGCGGAGATGGGGCTCGACCCCGCGCCCTACTGGTGGTATCGCGACCTCCGCCGCTACGGGACGGTGCCGCACGCGGGGTTCGGGCTCGGGTTTGAGCGCGCGGTGATGTACGCGACGGGCTGCGAGAACATCCGCGAGGTGATCCCCTTCCCGCGCACGCCGCGGCAGGCGAAGTTCTGAGGGGGGGGGCGTCGGGCGAGGGGCGGCGGGCGAGGGTGTCCGTAAGGCGGCCTAGGGCGCGTCAGAGGGGAGCCTCCCCCCACACGCGCCCCCAAGGAGCCCCCGATGCACCACACCCCCTCCGCGCCCGCCCCCCAGCCCTCCACCGCTCACCGCCAGGGGCTGCGCGCGCTAGAGCGCGACCTCGAGTCTGCGCTGCTGGGCTGGCGGGCGCGGCTGTGCGGCGCTGAGACGCCCTCGCCGCTGAGTCGCCTCGCGCCGCTCTTGGCGCCGGTGAGGGCGGTGGGGGTGCAAGCGCTCCCCAACGAGGACCTGGCGGTGTTTGAGGGCGAGCGGCTGCTGTTCGACGAGGTCTACTTCCATCACGTCGTCGCGCGCTACGCCGACCCTCGCGAGCGCCTGCTGCACGCGCTGCTCTACGCCGCTCACGAGGTGATTCACCACATCCACCACCTCAACGGCAAGCCCACGGTGCTGCAGGTGCGCGCGGTCTCGGAGGGGCTCTTGATGGAGTTCGACCTCGAGGCGGACCACCACGCCGCGCTGGTGGTGGCGGAGCTCACAGGGGAGGACCTCCTCGCCCTCAAGCGCCGTCAGGTGGAGTGCCTCTCGTCGTTCCCCGTGACCGCGGCGCACGCCCCTGGGGCGCGCCGGCGGAAGGCGGGGCGCTATGTGTCGCTCTGCGCGGAGGTGCGGGCGCGTGAGCTGGGGCTGCTCGAGGGGGGCGGGTTCCTCGTGGCCTCGTGGGAGGCCGGGCGCGCGCTCTTGGTGGAGCGCGCGGCGCTGATGGGGGTGCTCTGCGTGGGGACGCTCGGGGAGGAGGACCGCGTCTTGCTCGAGGGGGCGATGGACGAGGCCCCCGAGGGGGTGTTCGCGGCGCGCAGGGCGGCGGTCGAGGAGGTGTTCGCGCGGGCGTGGGGGATGCCGCGCGGGGCGTGAGCCCCCCTCACCGCCGCGGCTCCCCGATCTGCACCAACCCCGCCGCCGGCGCCGGGCGCAGGGCCTCGCGGGGGTGGCTGAGGCCCGCGCTCCGCGCCGCCCACTGGCGCTCGGCGAAGGTGGGGGTGCCCTCAAAGAGCGTGAGCGCCTCGGGGGTGCCCGGGGCGGGGACCTCGGCGCCGGCCTCGTTGAGGCGGACGAGGTGCTCGATGGCGCTCATGGTGACGTGGGTGCGCTCGCACACGTAGGCGCTCCGCCGCCCCGCGTCGCCCGTCTCGGCGTGGGAGAGGCCGGGGCAGTAGTTGCAGTGGTGGTGGAAGGCGCACCCCTCGCAGTCCTTGAGGTAGCTCGCCCGCCGCACCTCGCGCTGGCGGCGGGCGGTGGGGCTGTTGTGCCAGATCTCGGCGAAGGGGGCCTCGCGCACGCTGCCCATCCACTCGCGCCAGTTGAGGCAGGGGGAGACGCGCCCGTCGGGGCTGAGGTAGCCGCTGACGGTGCCGGCGGAGCAGGTGCGGCGGTCGGAGGGGGTGCCGGGGAGCTCGTGGAGGGGGCGGGCGGCGGCGCGGTGCGGGGCCATGGCGGCGAGGGCGGCGAGGACGCGCTCGGTGGGGTCCACGCCCACCCGGCAGAGCCCAAAGTCGCTCTGGTCGTCGGGGACGATGTGCCCGTCGAGCTCCCACTCGGCGCCGAGCTGCGCGGCGAGGGCGCCGACGCCGCGCCAGCCGGTGGCGTTGTGGGCCATGACGGGCGTCTTGAGGTTGACGCGCACGCCGCGGGCGGCGAGGAGGCGGGCGGCGTTGAGGCTCTTGGCGTGGCTCCCCTGGATGAGCGTGACGGCCTCGTGCTCGTGGGCGTGCTCGGAGTACACCGAGATGCTCACCTTGGAGACGCGCGCGGCGGCGAGGGCGTCGGCGAGGGCCTCGTCGATGAAGTTGCCGTGGGTGTTGATCTTGACGTCAAAGCCCCTCGCGCGCGCCGCCTGGATGAGCGCGAGCCCGTCGGGCCTCAGGAAGGGGTCGCCGCCGCTGATGAGGAGCATCATGACGCCCGCCTCGGCCATCTGGTCGAGGGCGCGTAGGCCCTCTTGGTAGCTGAGCTCGTCTTGTCGGCGGTCGGTGAGGTAGCAGTGGACGCACTTGTGGTCGCATCGCCAGGTGAGGTCCCACTGCATGGAGAGCGGGGTGGCGCGCTCTAGGGCCTCGTCGAAGTAGGTGGGGGGGTGGCAGTCGCTCATGGGGGGGGCTCCGTGGCGCGGTGAGGGGCGGGCTCGTCACGGCTCGAGGTGTGGTGAGCGTAGCAGGCTTGGGGGGAGGGCGCGAGGTGGTCACGCGGGTGGCCATTTGGCTGCGCGTTTGTTATGCAGGGGGGAGGAGCGCGTGAGGAGATCTCGAGATGGCGAAGATGAGCGATATGCATGAGCGCCGCTGGTGGCTCATTTTACAGAAGTCCGAGGAGCGGCTCGTCTCGGTGAGCATTGACGCTTACCGCGATGAGACGGGCAGGCGCTATCACTACGACAGCGCGGTGCCCAACCATAAGCAGCTCGCGCCGGGGGACAGGTGCGTGATCCGCCTCGATAACTCCATCGTGGGGGTGTGTGAGGTGGAGGCGATCACGATGATGCGTGACGAGAAGGTCCGGCGCCGCTGTCCGCGGTGCGACTCAACGGCGATCCGTGAGCGTAAAGCCAAGCGGCCCGCGCTGTTTTGCCCTAAATGCCAGCACCTATTTGAGGAGGCGGCGGTGACGTCTAGCGAGGTGATCTCGTATGACGCGCGGCTCGTTCTGTATCGGCGTTTTTTGAGCGCGCCGGCGGTCGAGGAGGTGAAGGGCTGCGCTCAGGGAAAGGACGGGAGGCTCGACGAGGGAGGGAAGAGCTCCCAGCTCTCGATCTTGCACCTCTCGACAGAGGCGGTGGAGGAGCTCCTCAAGCGCTATCAGCTCGCCCCGCTCACCCCCGAGCCGCTTGCCCCTCTCGCGCTCGCAGTGGGGTTAAAGGAGCGCAGCGCGCCCCTCACCCCCCCTCACCTCATCCTCCAAGGCCCCCCCGGCACCGGCAAGAGCCACCGCCTCAACGCGCGCCTCACCCAGATCGGCGTCACGCCCGACACCCAAGCGCGCGTAGTGGGCCACGCCGACCTCACGAGCGCCGACCTCATCGGGGTCTATCGGCCCGTCATGAGAGGAGAGAGCAACGACCTCACCTACTCCTTCCGCGAGGGCCCCCTCACGCGCCTCCTCAAAGAAGCCCTACACAACCCAAATCGCCTCTACGTCCTCATCATCGAGGAGATCAACCGCGCCAACCCCGCCTCCCTGCTCGCGGAGATCTTTCAGCTCCTCGACCGCGTGGACAGCCCCGAGGGCGAGGACGCGCCGCTCCCCGGCTGGAGCGCCACCCCCGCCGACCTCGGCGAGGATGTCCGCACATACTTGGAGATCGACGACCTCCCCGACCTCGCCCAAGACCACCTCGCCAGCGGCGTCCGCCTGCCTCCCAACTTTGGCATCTGGGCGACCATGAACACCGCCGACCAGGGCGTGTTCCCCATGGACACCGCCTTCAGGAGACGCTGGACCTTTGAGTACATGGGCGTCGATGACCGCAAAGACGTGTGGGAAGGCAATGAGAGCGGGTGGAACCCCCTCGTCCCCGGCTACCTGACCCTGCGCTGGCAGGCGCTGCGCCAGGCGATCAACAACACCCTTGAGCGCGCCCGCGTCGAGGAGGACAGGCAGCTCGGCCCCTTCTTCCTCAGCCGCCGCGAGCTCCGCGCCGAGCCCCGCGAGCTGCTCGACCACCTCCTCTACAAGGTCATCGCCTACCTCCGCCAGGACGTCGTCCGCCACACCCCCGAGGCCCTGTTCGCCGCCGAGGGGCCAGACGAGTACGTGCCGGGGCTCGCGGGGCTGTGCAGGAAGGCCCGAGCGGGGGGGCTCTTGTCGATCTTCAAGGAGGGGATCGTTAAGGGTGTGCATCAGTGGGAGCATATCTTGGCGGCGGCTGATGACCGGCGCACAACATGAGCCAGCGGCGCGCGCGGCTCGTCTTTCACGCCGAGGCCAACCCCTTTGGCGCCGCCGCGCCGCACGAGGCGGGGGCGCGCGCCCTCTTTAAGGCCGCCGCCCCCGGCGAGGAGGGGCGCTTTGGGCAGTTCGTGGGCTTCCTCTGCGACGCGCGCCACACCTACATCTGCCTCCCCAAGGTCTTCCGCGCCCTCCTCGGGCGCGACGACGTCGGCCGCCTCCTCGCCCCGCTCCCCTACCTCCTCCGGCGCTGCCTCGCGCGCTACACGCACGACAACAAGGGCAAGCGCGCCGTGCGGCTCTACGAGGCGTACGTGCCCGACCGCGCTCGCGCCCAGGCGCGGCCCGCGAGCCACCTCGCGCTCGCCCACCGCGTCCTCGACGACTACCTCCGCCACGGGGTGTGGGTGGAGCTCATACGCGGGCACGAGCGCGGGGGGCGGGGGCGGGTGGACTGGGGGCGGACGGTGGCGGCGGGGGGGGAGCTGCTCACGCGCAGGGCGGCGGGGGGGCTCGCGCCCGTCTACCTCACCCCCGTCACCCGCGCCGCCCTCCGCCGCGAGGACCACCCCCTCGCCCTCGCGCAGCTCGCCGTCCTCCACGACCTCCGCGCCCTCTACGGCGCCGTCCTCGCCCCCGGCGCCATCGACCTCCCGCCGCTCCCGCCTCACCTCGCCCACCCCCGCGCCCTCAGCGCCCTCGGCGCCGCCCTCCGCGCCGCCCGCCCCGCGCTCTTTGGCGACCGCGCTCTCCTGCTCGCCGACCTCCTCCTCCGCTACATCGACCTCGACGACCGCGGCCGCCGCGACCAGGTGGACGTGTACGGCACCACCTCCTTTGAGGTGCTCTTTGAGCACATGTGCGCGAGCGTCCTGGGCGCCCCGCCCCTCGGCGAGCGCGACGCGGGGCAGGTGGAGTGGGAGTTCAACAGCGCCCTCAGCGCCCGCATCGGCCCCACGACCCGCTCGGGGGCCACGCAGCGCCCCGACCTCGTGCTCACGGCGCGCGAGGAGGAGCCCGAGGACGCGGGGGCGGGCTACCTGCTCTATCGCCTCTGCCCGCCCGGGGGCGGCGACGTCACCTGGGTGCTCGACGCCAAGTACTACGACCTCATCGGCGCCCTCGAGAGCAGCCGCACGGACAACGAGCGCGCCGCCGCCACGCACCTGCCGGGGCTCGGCGACATCCGCAAGCAGCACGCCTACGCCCGCGCGCTCGCGCCCTCGCTCGACAAGGGCGCGCGCCTGCTGAACGGGCTGCTCTTTCCGACCGTCGCGCTCCCCGCCGCCCAGGAGGGGGGCGCGTCAGATGAGGAGCGCGCCCTCTTGGGCGGCGCGCCCTTTCAGCTCCTCGGGGGGGTGCGGGTCGGCACTGAGGAGCGCATCGAGGTGCTCGGCGTGAGCCTTGAGGGGCTGATGGGGGCGTACGCGCGCCGGGAGCGGTGGGGGGCGGTGCGGGGGCCGCGGGAGCGCTGAACAGGTAGCCAAAACAGGTAGCAGCCTTTTCGGAGAAGCGCCGAGCGCCATGTTCACCACCCGCTGAACATCACCCCAAGAACACCTTCTCGTTATGCCACCGCAGCAGCTTCACATCCGGCCGCAGCTCCACCCGCCCCGGCACCGCCAGCGGCTTACCGCGGCGCTCCTCGTAGCGGACGCCGTTGTTGAAGTGGTCGCGGAGGCGCGCGCTCACCTCAAGGCGGTAGTCGGGGGTGACGGTGACGTAGCCCTGGTCGAACAGCGTGTGGAAATCCGAGCGCAGGAGCAGCGCGTTGCGGAGGCTGTGCTCCCCCTCCTCGGCGTAGGGCTTGATGTGGGCGGCCTGCAGGACGGGGGCGGTGTGCTCGCCGGTGACGGCGCACTGGCCCCCGTAGGCGCTGAGGACGGAGGCGCGGAAGGCGCCCTGGCCGAGGCGCGCGCGGGTGACGAACTCTCTGCTGTAGCGCGCGGGGTCCTGTGCGTGGGCGACCCTGAAGTCGTCCCACGCGATGAGCTCGTCGCGCAGCGGGTCACCAGAGGGCAGCGAGAGCGCGCGGCGGCGGAGGTGGGCGGCGCGGCGCGCCTCGAACTCAGCGTTGAGCGCCTGCCCGTCGAGGTCGCCCTCGCGGTAGGTCTTGCCGGAGACGATGTTGCCGTTGAAGCTCGCGGGGCAGGGGCGCCAGTCGGCGCGGTCGTAGAAGTAGCAGCCCTCGAGGATCTTACAGCCCATGAGCGGGTCGGGATCGCCGGGCTTGCCGAGCCGCGCGCGCATCTCCG
>VGTA01000127.1 GCA_016874875.1 Deltaproteobacteria bacterium
TCCGCGCGCCCAAGACCTCCCCCCCGAGCGGGTCCCCGAGCGAGTCCCCGAGCGAGTCCCCGAGCGAGTCCCCGAGCGAGTCCCCGAGCGAGTCCCCGAGCGAGTCCCTCCGCGAGTCCCTCCGCGAGTCCCTCCGCGGGCGCCGGGGCGCCGCCGACGACGAGCCCGCGCGCGCCTCCTTTGAGGACATCGAGCCCGCCAAGCTCCACGAGCTCACGCAGGCGCGCTACCTCAACTACGCCCTCAGCGTCATCACCAGCCGCGCGCTCCCCGACGTGCGCGACGGACTCAAGCCCGTGCAGCGGCGCATCCTCTACGCCATGTACAACGACCTCAAGCTGAGGAGCGACTCGCGCTTCCTCAAGAGCGCCCGCGTGGTGGGCGACGTGATGGGCAAGTACCACCCCCACGGCGACCAGTCGATCTACGAGGCGCTGGTGCGGATGTCGCAGCCCTTTAGCCTGCGCTACCCGCTCGTGGAGGGCTACGGCAACTTCGGCTCCCTCGACGGCGACTCGGCGGCGGCGATGCGCTACACCGAGGCGCGCCTCGGGGGCATGGCGGAGCACCTGCTCGGGGAGCTCGGGCGCGACACCATCGACACGCGCGCCAACTACGACGGGCAGCTCGCCGAGCCCGCCGTCCTGCCCGCGCAGGTCCCCAACCTCCTCATCAACGGCGCCACGGGCATCGCCGTGGGCATGGCCACCCACATCCCCCCCCACAACATCAAGGAGGTCATCAGCGCCCTCCTCCTCCTCCTCAAGCGCCCCGCGCTGAGCAGCGCCGAGCTCACCGAGACGGTGCTCGGCCCCGACTTCCCCACCGGCGGTGAGATCCTCAACACCCCCGCCGAGCTCGCCAAGATCTACACCGACGGCCACGGCGCCGTGAAGGTGCGCGGCACCTACACGCTCGAGACTACGCCGCAGGGCAAGCGCCAGGTGGTGGTGACCTCGATTCCGTATGAGGTGCAGAAGGGCGCGCTCGTGGAGAAGATCGCGCAGCTGGTGGTGGAGAAGAAGGTGCCGCAGCTCGTGGACGTGCGCGACGAGAGCGCCGAGGACGTGCGCGTGGTCTTGGAGCTCAAGCGCGGCGAGTCGGCGGAGGCGGCGATGGCGTACCTCTACAAGCACACCCCGCTGCAGCAGAACTTCAACGTCAACCTCACCTGCCTCGTCCCCGCCCTCGACCCCAGCGGGCGCCCCGCCGAGGCCTGCCGCCCCGAGCGCCTCTCGCTCAAGGAGATGCTGCGCTACTTCCTCGACTTCCGCCTCGAGGTCGTCCGCCGCCGCCTCACCTACGAGCTCGCGGAGCTGCGCCGCGCCATCCACCGCCTCGAGGCCTTTGAGCTCATCTACGACGCGCTCGACGAGGCGCTCCGCCTGATCCGCGACAGCGACGGGCGCGCCGACGCCGCCGCGCGGCTGACGGGGCGCTTTGGGCTCGACGAGGCGCAGGCGGACGCGATCCTCGAGACGCGCCTCTACCGCCTCGCCAAGCTCGAGATCACGAGCGTGCGCGAGGAGCTGCGCGTCAAGCGCGGGCAGGCGGAGGAGCGCGCCGCCCTGCTCGCCAGCGAGGAGCGCCTGTGGGGGATCGTGGAGTCGGAGCTCAAGGCGCTGCGCGCGCAGCGCGGCGATGAGCGCAAGACGGCGGTGGTGGGGCCGCGCGCGGAGGAGAGCTTCTCGGCGGAGGACTACATCATCAAGGAGACCACCTGGGTGATCGTCTCCAAGCTCGGGCGGGTCAAGCGCCAGCGCGGCTTCTCGGAGCTCGGCTCCATCCGCGTGCCCGAGGGCGACGCCGTGCAGTGGGCGATTCAGACCGACACGCGCCGGAGCGTCACCTTCTTTACGCAGACGGGCAGCGCCTACACCCTCCTGGTGGCGGACCTCTCGTCCACCACCGGCTACGGCGAGCCCCTGCAGGCCACCTTCAAGTTCGCCGACGGCGAGCGCCTGGTGGGGGTGGTGGCGCACGACCCCGCCCTCTACCCGGCCGTGGAGCTCCCCGCGGAGGCCGCCGCCGAGGTGGAGCCGCTCGCGCTCGAGGGGGTGGCGGACGACGAGGAGGAGAGCGCCAGCCTCGCCCCCCCCTATGGCGTGGCGCTCACCCGGGCGGGGCGCGTGCACCGCTTCCCGCTCTCCTCCTACGCCGACGTGAGCCAGCGCGCGGGGCGCCGCTACATGACCCTCGAGCCCCGCGATGAGGTGATCGCCTGCTACAGCGCCCGCGGCGACGAGGCGGTGGCGCTGGCGACCGTCAAGGGGCGCGCCACCATCTTCTCGATCCACGACGTGCCCCTGCGCCAGAAGGCGAGCAAGGGCTGCGTGGCGATCAAGCTTATGCAGGGCGACATGGCGCTCGGCTTCGTGCTCACCAACAACCCCCTCAAGGGCCTCGTGGTGCGGACGGGGGTGGGGCGCGAGAAGATCGTGCGCGAGAGCCACAACGTGGAGTCGCGCCTCAAGCGCGTGAGTCGCGGCGGGCGCGGTGTGGAGCTGATCAAGCGCGGGCAGTTTGAGAGTTGGGACTGGCTGCCCGTCTTGCAGTCGCCTGAGCTCGATGGCACCAACGCCTCCCACGGAGAGGACGAGCGCCCCCGCGAGCCCGCCGCCCCGCGCCCCGCCCCCAGCGCCCCCAGCGCCCCCAGCGCCCCCAGCGCCCCCAGCGCCCCCAGCGCCCCCAGCGCCCCCAGCGCCCCCGACGACGACCAGGGAGACGAGCCATGAGCCAGCACACAGCAGACGACGGCGCCGAGCAGGCGCTCAGCGCCGATGGGTTTGGGCAGACCGCCGAGAAGGCGCAGCTCCTCGCCCGCGCCAGCGACGCCTACGACGCCGGCCAGATCACCCTGCTCAAGGGCCTCGAGGCGGTGCGCCGCCGCCCCGGCATGTACATCGGCGGCACCGACAAGGCGGGACTGCACCACCTGCTGTGGGAGATTCTCGACAACTCGGTGGACGAGGCCATCCACGGCTACGCCGACCACGTCCAGGTCACCCTCTCCGCCGACCAGCGCGAGCTCACCGTCAAGGACAACGGCCGCGGGATTCCCGTGGCGCCGCACCCGCAGGACCCCGCCGGGCGCAGCACCCTCGAGGTGATCTTCACCGAGCTCCACGCCGGCGGCAAGTTCGAGGAGGGCGCCTACAAGACCGCCGGCGGCCTCCACGGCGTGGGCGCGAGCGTGGTCAACGCCCTCAGCGAGCTGCTCGTGGCGCAGGTGAAGCGCAACGGCAGGCGCTACACCCTGCGCTTCTCGCGCGGCCACGCCCTCGGCCCCGTGGAGGACCAGCCCGGCGCGCGCGGCACGGGGACGGAGGTGATGTTCCGCGCCGACCCGCAGGTGTTCCCCGTCGTCACCTACGACCCCAAGGTCATCGCCGAGCGCCTTGAGACCAAGAGCTACCTCCACCCCGGCCTCAAGATCACCTTCCGCGACCACAGCGACAAGGAGATGGGCGCGCAGGTCTTTCAGCACGACGGCGGCCTCGCCGAGATGGTGCGCGACCAGGCGCTCCTGCTCCGCCGCGCCACCGTCATCGACGCCCCCTTCCACATGACCAAGGACGAGGGCGAGTGGCGCATGGAGGTGGCGTTCACCTGGACGGAGTCCCCCGAGACCGTCTCGCGCAGCTTCGTCAACGGCATCCCCACCCCCGGCGGCGGCACCCACGAGCAGGGGGTGCGCGACGCCCTCCAGCGCGCCCTGCGCGCCTACGTGGAGACGCACGACCTCTGCCCGCGCGGCGTGAGCCTCACCCCCGATGACCTGCGCGAGGGCATGCTCGCCGTGGTCCACGTGTTCATCAAGGACCCGCAGTTCCAGGGCCAGACCAAGGACCGCCTCAACAACGCCGAGGTCAAGGGGCTGGTGGCGGGCGCCATCAAGCCGCTCCTGGAGGGCTGGCTCAACGCCCACCAGACCCAGGCGCAGGCGGTGGTCACTCGCGCCATCCAGGCCGCCAAGGCGCGCATGGCGAGCCGCGCCGCCGTGAGCGAGGTCCGCCGCAAGACCCCCACGAGTCGCCGCCTCAACCTCCCCGGCAAGCTCGCCGACTGCAGCAGCGACCAGCCCGAGCTCTGCGAGCTGTTCTTGGTGGAGGGCGACAGCGCCGGCGGCTCCGCCAAGCAGGGGCGCGACCGCCGCGCGCAGGCGATTCTGCCCCTGCGCGGCAAGGTGCTCAACGCCGAGCAGGCCACCGAGCAGCGCGTCTTGGGCAACCAGGAGCTCGCCGACATCATCAGCGCCCTCGGCTGCGGCTGGGGGCACAGCCTCGACGTCACCAAGCTCCGCTACCACAAGGTGGTCCTGCTCATGGACGCCGACAGCGACGGCCACCACATCTCCACCCTCCTGCTCACCTTCTTCTACCGCTACCTGCGCCCCCTCATCGACGGCGGCTACGTGTATATCGCGCAGCCCCCGCTCTACCGCGTGGAGGCGCAGCGCCGCGTCTACTGGGCGGCGGATGACCGCGAGAAGGACAAGCTCGTCAAGCGCCTAGCGCCGCGCGGCAAGGTGGAGATTCAGCGCTTTAAGGGCCTCGGCGAGATGATGCCGCAGACGCTCTATGAGACCACCCTCGACCCCGCCAAGCGCAGACTCCTGCAGGTGCGCATCGAGCAAGAGGACCGGCACGCCACCGAGGCGACCATCTCGAGCCTGATGGGCAAGGACCCGCAGGAGCGGTTTCACTTCGTGGTGGCCAACGCCCTCAGCGTCGAGGACCTCGACATCTGAGCTGAGCTGAGCTGAGCTGAGCTGAGCTGAGCTGAGCTGAGACACCTGCCCCGAAGGGGCTCAGCCGCCGATCTTGCCGAGCAGCGTCACGCCGCTCTCGTTGGTGTCCACGATGTGCGAGATGGGCGCCACCGCCTGCAGCAGGCCGAGGAAGTCGATGCCCTTGTTGCTCGCCCAGGCCTTCTCGCACGAGCCCGTCTTGCGCAGGTGCTTGAGCGCCCCCTGGTACGCCAGGTCCGTCTGCGAGACAAACTGTCTCCAGTCGCTCTCCGACATCAGCGGCTCCTCGGCGCCCGCTGGCTGCTCAAGGCCCTTCCAGACGTAGATCTTGCTGTCGCCCTTGGGGTCCGCCTCGGTCTCGTAGGGGCGAGGCATCTTGACCTCGTCGAGCCAGCGGCTGATGGCGCCGGTGATGCCCCCCATGGACTTGGGCTTGACGTCAGAGAAGTACTTCTGCAGCTCCGTCTGCGCGTCCTCCGAGCGAATCCTGCCCGCGTGCTTGACCAGCGAGAGGAAGAAGAGGCTCTTCTTCTGCTTAATCGTGCTCTGGTAGAGGCGCTCGATCTCGGGGTCGATGTCGGGCTCCGCGATCATCGTCGAGACGCGCTCGACGGGGGCGGGCCTCTTGATCTCAATCTCGGCGGGGGCGGCCTTGAGGCACTCGATGAGGTTCAGCATCGCGCTGTACACCTCGGGCCGCAGGATGTCGGCTTGCTTGATCTCGATGTGGATCATCTTGAACTCCCATTCAGTGAGCTTCAGTGAGCTTGGGTGGGTGTGATGTGTCTTCTTTGAGCGATTCACCCGCGACAGAGATTTGGTGTCGCGATTACACTGATTGGCAATATTAGGGTCGCCTAGATAAGACACTTTTTAGAAACTGAAATCAAAGATACAGAGACGGGTCTATTTTATATGACTTGAGAAGTCATAACGCAAAAAATTATAAAAAATATTTAACTTATTTTTAAAAAACATTTACTTAATAAGCACATAGGCGATGACTACCTAGGCGAGAGGCTGTTTTCAGCTCATCCCATTAGGCGACCACGAGTGGACAGGTGGGCGGCGGGGCGCGCCCTCGATGGGGGGGCGCGGGGCGCTCAGAGGAAGCTGGCGGGGTCCACGTCCACCGCCCAGGAGAGCGCGTCGGGGAGGGCGCCGCCGACGGCGCAGAGGTCGCGCAGGGCGGCGTGGAGGGCGTCGCGGCGGGGGGCGCGCAGGAGGAGCAGGAAGCGGCGGCGGCCGCGGAGCTGCTCGATGGGGGCGGGGCTGGGGCCGCGGGCGATGACGGGGGGGGCGACGCGCTGCGCGTGGGCGGCGAGGGCGGCGAGGGCGGCGTCGAGCTCGGGGCCGGGGGGGCCCTCGAGGCGCAGGGCGCACATGTGGCCAAAGGGCGGGTAGCCCACGAGCTGGCGCAGGCGCAGCTCGTGGGCGCAGAAGCGCCCAAAGTCGTGGGTGGCGGCGGCCAAGATGAGCTCGTCTTGCGGGCGGTGAGTCTGGATGAGCACCTCGCCCGGCAGGTCAGCGCGCCCGGCGCGCCCCGCCACCTGCGACAGGAGCTGGTAGCTGCGCTCAGCGGCGCGGAAGTCGGGCAGGTCGAGGCCGCCATCGGCGTCGAGGACGCCCACGAGGGTGACGCGCGGGAAGTCGTGCCCCTTGGTGACCATCTGGGTGCCCACGAGGATGTCCACGTCCCCGGCGCGCATCCGCCGCTCGAGGTCGAGGGGGCTGAGGTCGCTGTCGCGGTCGAGGCGCTCTACGCGCGCGTTGGGGAACGCCTCCTTGAGCTGCGCCTCCACGCGCTCCGTGCCGCGCCCGATGGGGGCGAAGCTGTCGTCGCGCCCGCAGTCCGGGCAGGCGTGGGGGAGGGGGGCGCGCAGGTCGCAGTGGTGGCACTCGAGGCGCTGCGTGCGCTGGTGCCACGGGAGGGGCAGGAGGCAGGCGGGGCACTTAAAGATCAAGCCACACGAGACGCAGCGGACGCTCTGGCTGAAGCCTCGGCGGTTGAGGAAGAGGATGCTCTGCTCGCCGCGCGCGAGGCGCGCCCGGAGCGCCTCGAGGAGCGTGAGCGAGAAGTTGGGCGCTCCGCGCTCAAGCGTGCGCGCCGTGCGCATGTCCACCACGCGCACCGCCGGGAGGGCCACGCCGACGGGGCGGGCGCGGAGCTGGAGCAGCGTGAACTTGCCTTGGTGCGCGTTGTGGACGCTCTCGAGGGAGGGCGTGGCGGAGCCGAGCACCACGGGGCACCCCTCGAGCTGCGCGCGCAGCACCGCCATGTCGCTGCCGTGGTAGCGCACGCCCTCCCCTTGCTTGTAGGACGAGTCGTGCGCCTCATCCACCACGATGAGGCCGAGGCGGGGCAGGGGCGTAAACAGGGCGGAGCGCGCGCCCACCACCACCGCCGGCTCGCCCGCCCCCGCCGCGCACCAGGCCTCAAGGCGCTCGCGCCCGGTCAGCGCGCTGTGCCACGCCACCACGGGGGCGCGGAGTCGCTCCTTAAAGCGCCGGATGGTCTGGGGGGTGAGGCCGATCTCGGGGACGAGGACGAGGGCGCTCTGCCCGCGGGCGAGGACCTCAGCGATGAGCTCGAGGTAGACCTCCGTCTTGCCGCTCCCCGTGACCCCGTGCAGCAAGAACGCCTCATAGCCCTGCGCGGCGCGCACGCGCCCCACCGCGTCCCGCTGCTCCTGCGTGAGCGTCACCGCCCGCCCCTCCCCCGCGGAGCTCAACGGCCCCTCAGGGCTCAACATCTCCTCCGCCACCGCCTCAAGGTCCACCGCCCCCCCCCCCCCCACCGCCCCCGCCTCCACGAGCGCGCTCAGCGCCCTCCTCAGCCGCGCCGGCGCCACCCCCGCCAGCGCCTCGTGCCCCGCCAGCGCCGCGAGGTCCACGGCCACGACCGACGCCGAGGGGGGCGCGGCGGCGCGAGCGGCGCTTGTGGAAGCGGGTGTCCCTGCGGTCCCTGCGGTCCTTGCGGTCTCTGCGGTCCTTGCGGTCTCTGCGGTCCTTGCGGTCTCTGCGGTCTCTGCGGTCCCTGCGGTCTCTGCGGTCCTTGCGGTCTCTGCGGTCCCTGCGGTCTCTGCGGTTCCCGCGGCCTCTGCGGCGCCCGCGTCTGGGTTGGCGGGGGGGG
>VGTA01000128.1 GCA_016874875.1 Deltaproteobacteria bacterium
GACGCCCGCCCCCGCCGTCTTCACCGTCCGCCTCGTGGTGCCCCCCCCGCCCCCCGCGGCGCCCGCCCCCGCGGCGCCCGCCGCGCGCCCCGCCCCCATCGACTTTAGCCGCGTCCCGATCAACGAGCAATTGGACAGCGGCGTCGAGAAGACCGAGGAGGCGGCGGAGGAGGAGGCGCCCCCCGCCCCCCTCGAGGGGCTCACCTACTGGAGCGCCCCCGACGAGCTCAGCTTTAAGCCGCGCGAGGCGCTCGAGCTCGACGAGACCTACGAGGTCACCCTCACGCCCTCCCCCGCCCTCGGCCACCCCGCCGACCTCACGCCGTTCACCTTCCACGTGATCGCCACCGCCGCGCGCGTCCGCGTCGAGCCGCTCGCCCTGCGCGTCTCGCCCACCGACCCCGACCGCCTCGAGCTCCGCTCGCGCCTCACCCTCAGCGAGCGCGTCGCGCCGAGCCAGGTGGAGGAGGTCATCAAGGCGCTCCACGAGGGCGTCGCCCTCCCCGTGCGCTGGGAGCACGACCCCAAGGGCCTCGCGCACGACTTTAGCGTGAGCGTGGAGCGCTACGAGGCCCCGAGCACCCTCGTGCTCCGCGCCAACCTCTACGCCGCGGGCGGGGCGGGGCGCTACGCTGAGCGCCTCAAGATTCCCTCCCTCGGCGCCTTCACGCTCACGCGCGCCGTGGCGGTGAGCGCGCCGCGCCAGCACGCGCGCCTGTACTTCTCGCAGCCCCTCGACCCCCGCCAGGACCTCGCCGGCCTCGTCCACGCGCCGGGCGTGGAGCTCGATCTGGCGGTGAGCGACCAGCACCTGATCGTGACGCCCCGCGCCCCCGTCACCGGCGCCCTCGACCTCACGGTGGAGCCCGCCCTCCGCGACACCCGCGGCGCGCCGCTCGGCGCGACGCAGCGCCAGGCGGTCAATTTCGCCAAGGTCAAGCCCGAGATCCGCGCCGTGGGGCAGGGCACCATCCTGCCCAACACCCAGCGCCCCACTATGAGCTTTGAGACCGTGGGGCTCAAGAGCGTCTACGTGTCGGCGCTCCTCGTCAAGGAGCCCAACCTCGGCTACTTCCTGCAGCGCCGCGACCTCAGCGACGAGGATGACCTCACCCGCGTGGGGCGCTATGTGCTGCAGCGCAAGGTGGAGCTCAACCTCTCCGCCGCGCAGCTCAACGACTGGCAGCGCCACAGCGTGGACCTCAGCGAGCTCGTGGCCGCCCACCCCAACGCCCTCTTCAGCGTCCACATCAACGCCACCCTCGCCGACGCCGCCGTCTCCTGCTCCCCCAAGGCGCTCGCCCGCGCCCTCAAGCCGCACAGGGTTTTCGCCGACGCCGAGGACTCCAGCGGCGACAGCGCCTGGGACTCCTACGGCTACTACGGCTACTACTGGTGGTCAGACAACCCCGACCCCTGCAAGCCCAGCTACTACGCGCGCAAGAGCATCACCCACAACTTCATCTCCTCCAACATCGGCCTGCTCGCCAAGGAGGGCAAGGCCAAGGGCCGCGAGCGCTTCTTTGTGGCCACCGACCTCCTCACCGGCGCCCCCCGCGCCGGGGCGCGCCTGACGCTCTACAACTACCAGAACGAGGCGCTCGCCAGCGTCACCACCGACGCGGATGGCTTCGCGCGCCTCGACCTAGACGTCCCCGCCTTCTACCTCCGCGCCGACCATGAGGGCGACATCGGAGTCCTCAAGCTCACCCGCTCAGGGACGCTGCCGCTCACGCATTTCGACGTGGGCGGCAGCGACGTGCGCGAGGGGATCAAGGGCGCCCTCTACGCCGAGCGCGGCGTGTGGCGCCCGGGGGACGAGATGTTCTTGACGTTTGTCCTCCAGGACATCCACGGCGCCCTCTCGCCCACGCACCCCATCCGCGTGAGTCTGCGCGACCCCAACAACGTCCTCGCCAGCCGCTTTGTGCTCCGCCGGGCGGTGGGCGGCTTCTACCCCTTCACCCTCAGCACCCCCGAGGACGCCGTCACGGGCTTCTGGAGCGTGAAGGTGGAGGTGGGCGACCGCGCGTGGACGCGCGCCCTGCGCGTCGAGCACATCATGCCCAACCGCCTTCAGGTGAATCTGTCGTTCCCCAAGGAGCTGCTCACGCGCGCCGACTTCCCCACATCGGGCAAGCTCTTTAGCCAGTGGCTCCACGGCGCCAAGGCGCGCGGCCTCCTCAGCACCGTCTCGGCGACGGTGGAGACGCGGCGCGTCAAGTTTGACGCCTTCCCCGAGTTCACCTTCAGCGGCGCCGAGCCCTACCTCGACATCAAGCCCATCGAGCTCTTTAAGGGGCGCCTCGACGACGAGGGGCGCGCCTCGTTCGTGTGGGAGCTGCCGAGCGTCCTCTCCGGCGACCTGCAGGCGCGCCTCACCACGCGCGTCTTTGAGGAGGGCGGCGGCTTTAGCACCGAGTACTCCGACGTCGCCCTCTCGCTCCACGACCGCTACGTGGGCGTGCGCCTGCCCAAGGGCGACGAGCGCGGCATGCTCCTCACCGACACGCCGCACCAGGTGCTCATCAAGACCCTCAGCCCCCTCGGCGAGCCGCGCGACGGCGCGCCCCTCGAGATCAAGGTCTTTAAGCTCGAGTGGATGTGGTGGTGGGACGCGGAGGCGCGCAGCGTCTCGCGGTACATGTCGGACTCCTACAAGCGCCCCGTGCAGATCACGCAGCTCAACACCGAGCGCGGGGAGGGGGAGTGGGCCCTCGAGATCAAGGCGCCGGAGTGGGGGCGCTATCTGCTGCAGGTGTGCGAGCTGCCCGCGGGGCACTGCGCCGCCAAGGTCTTCTTTGTGGACTGGCCGGGCTGGGCCGAGAAGACCGACGAGCGCGAGGTGAGCGCCACGCGCCTCGAGCTCAACCTCGACGCCCCCGAGTACACCGTGGGCGGCGTCGCGCGCCTCAAGCTGCCGCCCATGCCGGGGGGGCGCGCCCTCCTCAGCGTGGAGCAGGGCGCGCGCCTCGTGAGTCAGCGCTGGGTGCCGCTCGGGGCGCAGGAGACGGTGGCGGAGATTCCCGTGACCGAGGGCATGGCGCCCAACGTCCACCTGCACGTGACGGCGCTGCAGCCCCACCAGCGCGCCAACGACCTCCCCCTGCGCCTCTATGGCGTCAAGCGGATGGACGTGCTCGACCCCAAGACGCACCTCGCCCCCCTGCTCGAGATGCCCGAGGAGGTGCGCCCGGAGTCGGAGGTGGTGATGCGCGTGTCGGAGCAGGGCGGCTCGCGGATGGTCTACACGCTCGCCGTGGTGGACGAGGGGCTCCTCGGGCTCACCCGCTTCCGCACGCCGCGCCTGCACCCGGAGTTCTTTGCGCGCGTGGGGCTCAGCGTGCTCACCTGGGACCTCTTTGATGACGTGGTGGGCTACGTCGGGCAGGTGGAGCGCCTCCTCTCCATCGGCGGCGCCGAGGAGATCACCGAGGACCCCGACGCCAACAAGCGCCGCTTCCCCCCCGTGGTGCGCTTTATGGGGCCCTTTGAGCTGAAGGCGGGCGAGACCAACGAGCACCGCTTCACCATGCCGCAGTACGTGGGCGCCGTGCGCGCCATGCTGGTGGCGGGGCGCCAGGGCGGCGCGGACGTGGCCTATGGCTCCACCGAGCGCTCCATGCGCGTCCGTCAGCCGCTCATGATTCTCGCTAACCCGCCGCGCGTCCTCGGGCCCTCGGAGGAGCTGCTGGTGCCCGTGAGCGTGTTCGCCACCTCGCCGGACCTCACGGCGGTGGAGCTGTTCGCCGCCACGAGCGACCCCGCCTCCTCGATCACGCCGCGCGAGCTGGTGAGCTTTGAGCAGCCCCGCGAGCAGGAGCGCCTCTCCTTTTTGCGCCTCAAGGTGGGCGACGCCGCCGGGGCGCAGACGCTGACGCTGCGCGCCGAGGGCGGCGGCTGGGTGAGCGGTCAGCGCGTACGGCTGCCCGTGCGCCTCGCCAACCCCCTCGTGAGCGCCGTGGAGCGCGCGGAGGTGGCGCCGGGGGCCTCCGTCACGCTGCCGCTGCGCGACCTGGGGCTGCCCGGCACCCTCAGCGGCGCCGTCGAGCTCTCCACCGCGCCGCGCCTCCACCTCCGCGAGCACCTGAGCTACCTGATCGGCTACCCGCACGGCTGCCTAGAGCAGACCACCTCCAAGGCGTTCCCGCAGCTCTATCTGCCGCTGCTCATCGACCTCAGCGAGGAGCAGAGGGGCGAGGTGACGGAGAGCGTAGCGCAGGGCGTGGCGCGCGTCCGTCAGCTTCAGGCCGCCAGCGGCGGCTTTGGGTACTGGCCGGGGGAGGAGCCGCACGCGTGGGGGACGAGCTACGTGGGGCACTTCCTGCTCGAGGCCCGCCGCCTCGGCTATCACGTGCCGGCGGAGATGCTGAGCTCCTTTGTGGGCTACCAGCAGGCGCGCGCCCGCGAGTGGAGCGCGCCCGCGCCTCGGTCGGTGGAGGAGGAGGAGGCGCAGGCGTATCGCCTGATGACGCTGTCGCTCGCCCGGCAGCCCGACCTCGGGTCCATGAATCGCCTCCGGCAGGCGGAGGGGCTGGGGGAGGTGGCGCGGTGGCTGCTGGCGCGCGCGTATTTGCTCGCGGGGCAGCGCGACGCCGCGGCGGCGCTGGCGGCGGCGCCCGCGGCGCCCGCGGCGGCGCCCGCGGGGCGGGCGGTGATGGCGGGCTTCCACAGCCGCCTGCGCGACCTCGGCATCCAGCTGGTGTCGCTGGTGCAGCTCGGGGAGGTGGAGCGGGCGCGCGCGGCGCGCGATGAGCTGCTCGCGGCGCTGGGGGACGGCGGCGCGCACAGCACGCACGGGGTGGCGTCGGCGCTGCTCGGGCTCGGGGCGTGGCTGAGCGCCGACGAGGGGGGCGCGGGGGGCGCGGGGGGCGCGGGGTTCTCGTTCGCCCTCCGCGCGGGGGCGGAGGAGCTGCAGGTGCAGTCGAGCCGCGCGCTGTGGAGTCGCCCGCTCACGGCGGAGGAGCTGCGCGCGGGGGAGGTGACGCTGCGCAACACCTCCGCGCGCCCGCTCTACGCCGCGCTCACGCACCGGGGCGTGGCGCGCGCGGGGCAGGAGCGCGCGGCGGCGAGCGAGCTAGACCTGCGCGTGGAGTTCCTCAACGACCAGGGCGCCCCCGCCGCGCCCGCCGCCGCCCGCCAGGGTGAGCACCTGACGGTGGTGCTGCGCGTCAAGAACACCTCCGCGCGCCCCCTCGGGCAGCTGGCGCTCACCTACGGGGCGCCCTCGGGCTGGGAGATCGAGAACGAGCGCCTCGCGGGGGCGGCGGCGCCGCCGGCGGGGGGGGCGCGCGCGGGGGGGCTCTATCAGGACTTCCGCGATGACCGCGTGCTGAGCTACTTTGAGCTCAAGGGCGGGGAGGAGCGCGAGCTGCGGGTGCGCGTGATCGCGGCCTACGCGGGGCGCTTCTATCACCCCGCCACGCAGGTGGAGGCGATGTATGAGCCGGGGGCGCGGGCGCTGGTGCCGGGCTTCTGGGCGGAGGTGTCGCGCTGATGGGGAGGGGGGCGCGGTGGGCGCGCGCCCTCTCCCTCGCGCTGCTCCTGCTGTGGCTGGGGGGGCGCGGGGCGCTGTGGCTGCTGGCGGTCGCCGCTGAGCGCGCGCTGCCGGCGCGGCTCTTGGACGCCCCGCACGCCACGCTGCTGCTGGCGCGCGGGGGGGAGCTCCTCGGCGCGCGCGTCGCCGCCGACGAGCAGTGGCGCGTGCCGCCCTCCGGGCCCCTCCCGGCGCCGCTGCGGCGGGCGCTGCTCACGTTTGAGGATAAGCGCTTCTTTGAGCACGCCGGGGTGGACTGGGTGGCGGTGGGGCGGGCGGCGTGGCTCAACGCGACGCGCGGGCGGGTGGTGAGCGGGGCGTCCACGCTCTCGATGCAGGTGGTGCGGCTCAGCCTCGGGGCGCGGGAGCGCACGCTCCGCGCCAAGCTCCACGAGGCGTGGCTGGCCCTCGGCCTCGAGCGCCGCCTCAGCAAGGAGGAGATTCTGGCGCTCTACGCCGCCCACGCGCCCTACGGCGGTAACGTGGTGGGGCTCGACGCCGCCGCGTGGCGCTACTTTGGGCGCCGCCCGCGGGAGCTCACGTGGGCGGAGGCGGCGCTGCTCGCCGCGCTCCCCAACCAGCCGGCGCTGATTCACCTGCGGCGCAACGTGGGGCGGCTCAAGGCGAAGCGCGACGGGCTGCTCCGCCGCCTGCGCGCGCAGGGGGCGCTGGGGGACCTCGACCTCGCCCTCGCCCTCGATGAGCCGCTCCCCCCGCCGCCGTCGCCGGCGCCGCGCCTCGCGCCGCACCTGCTCGACGCGGCGACGACGGCGGGGCGGGCGGGGTGGGTGCGGACGTCCCTCGACGCGGGGCTGCAGGGGGCGCTGGCGGCGGTGGTGGAGCGGCAGGGGGCGCGGCTGGCGGCGGAGGGGGTGCGGGGGGCGGCGGTGGTGGTGATGGACAACCGCGCGCTGCTGCCGGTGGCGCTGGTGGGCAACCTGCCGCCGCACCTCACCCCGCAGTCGCCGCACCTCGACCTCTCGCGCCGCCCCCGGAGCACGGGGAGCACGCTCAAGCCTGTGTTGTTCGCCGGGGCGCTCGACGCGGGGCTCTTGGTGCGCGAGACGCTCCTGCCCGACGTGCCCACGCGCCTGCGCGGCTTCAGCCCCCTCAACGCCGACCGCGCGTACCGAGGGGCGGTGCCGGCGCAGGAGGCGCTCGCGTTGTCGCTCAACGTGCCGCTGGTGGGGCTCTTGGAGCGCTATGGGGTGGGGCGCCTCTATGATCTGCTGGTGCGCTTTGGGCTGGGGGGGCTCGCGCGGGACGCGGAGGGCTATGGGGCGACGCTGGTGATCGGGGGGGCGGAGGCGTCGCTGTGGGAGGTGACGAGGATGTATGCGCTGATGGCGCGGCGGCTCTTGGGGGCGGGGGCGGCGCGGGAGCGGGCGCTCGAGGAGGAGGCGGCGGCGGCGGCGGCGGGGCTCACGCCGCTGTCGCCGTTCACCGACGTCGGCGCCCTCCTGCCGCGCGTGCCGCTCTCGCGCGGGGCCATCTGGCTCACCTTTGAGGCGCTCACGGCGGTGACGCGCCCCACGGCGGAGCAGCGGTGGCGGCAGTTCGCGCGCGCGCAGCCGGTGGCGTGGAAGACGGGCACCAGCCAGGGCCTCCGCGACGCGTGGGCGGTGGGGGTGACGCCCCGCTACACGGTGGGGGTGTGGGCGGGGAATCCGCGCGGCGAGGGGCGCGTGAGTCTCACGGGGGCGCGCGCCGCCGCGCCGCTGCTCTTTGAGGCGCTCCGCCTGCTCGACGGGGGCGGCTGGTTCCCCCGCCCCGATGAGGACCTCGAGGCGGCGCGGGTGTGCGCGGCGAGCGGGCTGCTCGCGGTGCCGGAGTGCGCGGCGGTGGACGCCCTCAAGCCCCGCGGCGCGCCCTTCACGCAGCTCGACTCCTTTCATGAGCTGCTGCACCTCGACTCCTCGGGGTCGTATCAGGTGACGAGCGCGTGCTGGCCCGTGCACGAGATGCGCCACGCGCCGTGGTTCGTGCTGCCCCCAGAGCAGGGGGCGCTCTACGCGCTGCGCCACGTGGACTATCGCCCTCCCCCGCCCCTGCACCCTGACTGCGCGGCGGTGGAGGCGCCGGAGGGGGGGCTCGAGGTGACGTACCCCGAGGAGGGGGCGGCGCTCTATCTGCCGGTCGGGCTCGACGGGGCGCCGGGGGAGGTGGTGATGCGGGCGGCGTCGGCGCGGGGGGCGGAGGAGCTGTCGTGGCACCTCGACGGGGAGGTGCTGGGGCGCACGCGCCGTGAGCACGCGCTGGCGGCGCCCCTGGCGCCCGGGTGGCATCGCCTGGTGGTGGTGAGCGAGGGGGGGGGCGCGGTGACGCGCCGCTT
>VGTA01000129.1 GCA_016874875.1 Deltaproteobacteria bacterium
CCGGCGGGCGGCGGCGCGCTTACGCCGCCGCTCACGGTCATGTCGACTAGGGTCGGCGGGAGCGGGACGATGTCGACCGGCTCCGACTCACACCCAGCTAGAGCGCTCCCGTAGAGCGCCGCGAGCGTCAAGATGTCAAGCGGACTGAGGCGGTTCATGTGGGCTCCTCGCGGCGTGAGGCCGCAGGGGTGGGGAGAGGGACAAGAGAGATGACAAGAGAGATGAAAGCAAGAGGGGCGAGGAGCGCGCGCGCCCTCACCCCTCTAGAGTGGTTATGCGGCGCGCTCCAAGTCAAGCGAGGGCGCCGCGGCGCCGCTTACCGGATAAAGTCGGCGGCGTTGCCCTGCGCGTTGCCGTCGGCGTCCACCCAGGCGTCGAGGATGAGGCCGAGGGTGGGGTGCGCGAGGAACTCGACGAGCTCGCGGTTGAGCGGGCCGGCCATCATGCGGTTGCCGCCGTCGCGGTAGGGGGCACCCTGACGGAGGTAGGGGGCCTGAGTGTCGAGGCGCGGGTGCGAGCTCGAGCTGTTGGTCTGGCCGTCAGGCTGCACGATGCGGTCGAGGTCAAAGGCCACAGTGCCAAAGGCGTTGTCGGCGAAGTTGTCGGCGGGCGACTGGCTGTTGCACAGATTCGTGTTGTTGTTTGGATCTGCGCGATCCGCGCGGTTATCGAGCGGGTTGATGGGGCAGCCGTTGGCGTCAAACAGGAACAGCGCGGTGCCGAGACCCGTGGTGCCGTGGACGAAGAACGGCGAGTTGAGCTGGTTGCTCGTGTTCTGGCCGATGTGCTCTTGCATGAGCGCGAAGTACCCGTTCGCCTCGATCGCCGCGAATTCGTTGTTGTTGTACAGGTTCACGAAGTCCGTGTAGTCAGCGCCAAAGTTATTCATGCCGTCCACCGTGAGGTGGCAGGTGACGCAGTTGCGCACCCCCTCCGCCTTACCCGGCTGGAAGCGACCACGGATGCTGTGCGCCACGAGCTGGTTCATAGGCATGGCGGGGAAAGCGTTGCGACCGTTCTTCGCGGGGTTGTTGCCCTCGCCGAGGCGGTCACCGCCCACAAAGACCTGTGAGTTGTTGCCGTTGAGGTCGGTGTACCGGTAGAAGAACTTCTCGGCAGGGTCGTTCTGGGTGATGTAGCCCTTGCTGTTGATGCCGAGGTGCGTGAGGATGGGCGTCTGGTAGACGAAGTCCGCCTGCGCCTGCTTCAGCAGGATGCGCTCGCCGGTGATGTTGCTGAAGAAGAAGTTGGCGGGGTTGGCGTCATACTCGGTGCGCAGGTGGCAGCCGATGCAGCTGTTGGTCCAGGCGGCGTGGCAGGCGTTGCAGTCGAGGTTGTCGGTGTGGGAGAAGCCCTGGCTCGCCAGAAGCGGGTTGGCCTGCTGGGGACCGCTGCCGAGCTGGCCGTTGACGCGCCCCATGGCGTAGGCGGCCTTGGGGCTGTAGAGCAGGTTGCCGGTGACCGGGTTGGCCTTGTTGGTGAGGCGGGAGACGATGTCTTTGGTCTGCGGCACGAAGTGGCGGGTGCCGTAGACGCGGCTGATGAGCCACAGGTTGCCGTTGGTGTCGCGCGTCACGTGCTTGAGGGCGTTGCCGTTGCGGTCGCTCGCGCAGGTCTGAGCCTGACCCGCGTAGTCGGTGCAGTCCGTGGTGGACGCGTACTCCTCCGTGGAGCCGTGGCAGTTCTCGCACTTGACGGTGGTGCTCTGGTCCATGCGGCTCATGATGCGGCCGCTCGTGGGGTCTCCGGGGGATCCGCCGTGGAGGTCGCGGCTGCCGTGGCAGTCGATGCACCCGAGGCCCGCCTCGTAGTGGATGTCGGGCGGGGTGTCGTCAGCGCCGTCGCCGTCGTAGTCCTCCTCGAGGATATACTGGTTGGCGTTGCGGCCGTTGAAGGTCTGGTTGTTGACGGCGGGGTCAAACAGGCGACGATCGTTGGCGGTGTTGGTGAAGGTGTTGGGGTTTGCGGGGTACTGGAAGTTGTTGACCAGGTCCTGGTTCTGGTCGAGGCGGATGCCCCAGTACTGCAGCACCGTGCGGTTGGAGCCCTGGTGGCAGCCCACGCAGGCGTTGTCGGTGATGCCGCGCACCACGGCGCCGTTGGTCACCTTGCTCACGTTGCGGATGATGTGATCCGAGATGTGGGGGCGCTCGCCGGCGGCGATGGCGTCGGGGTTGGCGGGCTCGTCCTTGGGGACGTTGGGGTCGGTGGAGCGGCTGCGGCCGTCCATGCTGTACTGCATGTGGCAGGCGGTGCAGCCCGAGGAGCGGAAGTCGGCGTAGCGGTTGTTGGCGCCGGCGCTGTAGAGGTGGCAGTCGCCACAGGTGATCATGACCTGCTCGTCAATGAGCTTTTGGAGATTCGAGCCGGTGCGCGCCCGGTTGGGGCGGTCATCGTCGGTGTTGTCGATGTCGTTCGCGAGGGTGTTGGCGTCCCAAGCGGTGTTCCCCTGCATCGGGCCGTTGAACTGCGCGTACTCAGGCTGCTCGATGAGGCGCCCCACCTCACCGATAGCGCGAGAGTTGGGGGTGTAGGCGGGGTTCGTAACGGCGCGGGGAGACACGTCGGCGAGGGCGTTGCCCTCGTTGGCGTAGTTGTTGTACTCGGGAATCAGGTTATCCGAGCCATAGAGGAAGCGAGTGTTGGAGAAGAAGCCCGCCGCGGTGGCGATGTGGTTGCGGGGCACCCAGTCGCCATGCTCACCGGCGTGGCAGCCAATGGCGCCGCAGCCGCGCTGCTCAGCGACCACGCGCAGGTCACCGGGGTTGACGAACTGAAGGAAGTTGATGCCCTCGCAGGTGTCGTTGGGGCACTTGCCGGCGCCGTTGGCGGCGTAGGGGCCGATCTTGTCGAGACCGGTGAGAGTGAGGCGGTTGAAGAACGCCTTGGGGTCATTGATCTGGTTCAGGCGGTTGCCGATCTCGGGCGGGGCGGGGACGTGCGCGCCGAGCTTGGAGCGCTGGGTGCCGTCGCCGCCGTGGCACTGGGTGCAGCGGATGTTGGCGGCGCTGCCGAAGGGGTGCGGGTTGCTGATGCCGTTGCCCGAGTAGTTGTTGCCGGTGGTGGCGCCGTTGTGGCACCCCATGCAGCTCTCGGCTTCCTCGATGGGCTGCGGGGGAGGGGGCTCGCCGTTGTTGGGGCACGCCGCCTCGCCGTAGCAGTCTTGGTCGTCGCAGTCGGCGTAGCCGTCGCCGTCGTTGTCGCGGCTGTCGCCGCAGACCTCGGCGCAGGGGGAGTTGGCCCAGTTGGCGTAGCCGTTGTCGGCGTAGCACTCGGCGCACGCGAGGACGGAGACGGCGTTGACGTCGGGGGCGCAGCGGTCGATGGTGGAGCAGTCGTAGGTGGTCCCGCGGTACTCGTAGGTGTTGCACGCGACGGGCGCGGTGGGGGCTGCGATCTCCGGGAACTCCTCAACCTCGGCGCCGGCGGGCGGGGGCTGGGGCGGGGGAGTCTGGCCCCCCTGCTGGACGCCGGCCTGCGCGGGCGGCTGCACGATGATGGGGTCTCCGTCGCACCCGATGGCCGTCAGCGCGGCGAGGGTGGTGAGGGAGACGAGCGCTCTGTGATTCATGAGGGGGCTCCTTCTCTGTGGGGGGGGGGCGGTGAGGGTGGGTGTGAGGGTTAGGCTAAACGCGCGCGCGAGGCACGCTCAAGTCAAAAACAGCGAGGGGTGGATCTGAATCTCTCAATATTTCAATGACTGAAATGTCGTTTGTCCCAAGATGTCGGTCACGCGGGGTGGGTGTGCTCGCACAGCGCACGCGGGGCTGCACAGCGTGAGGGTCTGCACGCTGTGAGGGTTTCAGATTTCTGCGCTCTGCGCTCTGCGCTCTCCAGAACCTGCACAATATGTGCCATGAAATCGATCAAGAGCGCAAGCGAGGCTTGAGGGGGTCTTGAGGCGGTCTTGAGGCGGTCTTGAGGCGGTCTTGAGGCGGTCTTGAGGCGGGCCTGAGTGGTGTGTTGACCATACGACGTGGAGACTCTAGACCCCACGCGCCCCTCCGGGGTCCCCGTTTCGCCCCTCCCGCGCCCACGGCGCTTTACTCAAAGCGCGCCGTGTGAGATGAAGAGGCGCCGTCGCGCCGCGCGCTCGCCCCACCCCACACAAGAACCACCCACGCGAGACTCCCTCATGATCTGGAACATCGACCCAACCGCGTTCGCGCTCCCCGCGCTCCTAGGGGGCAGAGAGATTAGGTACTACGGCCTCCTCTACATGGTCGCCCTCATGGGCGCCTACCTGCTCTGGCGCTGGCAGGTGATCAGGAGCGGGCGCACCCAGGAGCAGGCGGAGCGCTTTTTGAGCGTCGCCTTCGCCGCCGTGATCATGGGCGCGCGCGTAGGGCACTGCCTCTTCTACAACCCCACCTACTACCTCACCCACCCCTGGGAGATTCTCAAGGTGTGGGAGGGCGGCCTCGCCAGCCACGGCGCCACCATCACCCTCGTGCTCACGCTGGTGTACTTCGCGCGCACCGAGGGGATGCTGATTCGAGACGTCTTTGACCGTTTCGCCATCGGCGTGGCTTGGGCGGCGAGCATCATCCGCCTCGGCAACCTCATGAACTCGGAGATCGTGGGGCGCGTGATCCCCAACCCCAGCGAGGTCCTGCTCGCCTTCAAGTTCCCCCTCTACGAGCGCCCCCTCTGGGGCTCCTGCGCGGGCTGCGCCACCTCGAGCGCCCCCAACTGCGTGCAGACGGCGCGCGGCTGCGTGGACGTCACGCTGGTCCCCTGGCGCCACCCGACTCAGATCTATGAGTTCCTGATGGGCATGGCCATCTTTGGGGCGCTGCTGTGGGTGGACAGGCGCTACAAGGAGGGCGAGCGCCCCGTGGGCCTTCTTGGGGGCCTCTTCTTGGTGCTCTACTTCACCGCGCGCTTTATCGTGGAGTTCTTTAAGGAGTTCCAGGCGCTCACCGACGGAGAGCTCCCGCTCACCATGGGGCAGTACCTCTCGGTGCCCTTTGTGCTCATCGGGGTCGTCATGATCGCCTACGGCCTCCGCGAGCGCGCCGCGGGGGGGCGGGCGGGGGCCTGAGGGGGGGGCTCGGGGCTTAGGGGCAGGAGGAGTCCCCCTCCTCGAAGGGGCCCTTGGGGGGCGTGCCCATGATCGCCTTGAGCGCGTTGAGGTCCGCCGCCCCGTTCCCCCACGCGAGCAGGCGCTGGTAGTGGGTGTCGGTGGGGCAGAAGTAGAGCGGGTGGCCGCTCTGGGGGGGCGCGAGGCGCGTGAGGAGGCGGCTAGCGGCGGGCGTGAGGCGGTTCATCGCCCGCTGCACGTTGAGCAGGTTGTCGCTCGACGCCGCCCGCGTGCCGCTCGGGTCCCACTGAAATCCTCCCTGCGGGACGGCGTGGCAGCCCTCGCAGGGCCGCGCCGTCTGGCTAAATCCCTGGAAGATGGGCTCGATTACGGCGATGAACGCCTCGTTGCTGTACTGGCTCTGCGAGCGCACCTCCTCGATCTCGCCGCAGGCGGCCAGGGCGAGCGACAGGAGGAGGGGCGCTCGGCGAGCGCGCGCGGGGGGCGCGGCGCCGGGGGGGGGCGAGGGGCAGGGGCGCATGGCGGGCATCCGGGAGGGGGCGAGGGGGAGGCGCGCGGGCGCCGAGGTATATCTCACACCCCGCCGCGCTCTAAATCAAGCCGCGCTCAGCGCAGGGGAGGGCACAGCGCAGGGGCTCAGTCTAGGCGCGGCAGGAGCGCCACGCGGCGCTGAAGGCGGGCGGTGAGGCGGCGCGCCCCCTCGGCGCGGAGCGGCTCCACCAGCCCCTCCTCGGGCCAGTAGAGCACCCAGGAGCCCTCGCGCAGCCGCTCGCCCCGCGCCGCCTCGCCCGCCGCGCACGCGGCCTCGCAGGGGACGTCGAGGGTGTCGCCCTGCTCCGTCACGAGCACGAGCCACCCTGTCTCACGCCTGTCCACCACCGCCACCACGGCCCCGGGCGCGCGGGGCGCGGGCGCGGCGGCGACGGGGGGCAGGGGCACGCCCAAGAGCGCGCCCAAGAGCGCGCCTAAGAGCGCGCCTAAGAGCGCGCCTCGGCACGCGCTCCTGATCCACATCTCGCCCAAGCGGCGCGCGCTCATCGCCCCTCTCCCCTCTGCGCTGAGCGCGGCGTGAGCTCGTGGTGGAGGCGCTCGCTCACCACCAGCAGGCGCGAGACGCGCACCCCCAAGAGCGCAGCCCCCTCAAAGAGGCGCTCCGCCGCGCGCTCCTCCCCCTCGCGCAGCTCCCCGCGGCGGCACGCGATGAGCGTCCAGTCGCCCTCCCCCTCAAGGAGCAGCCGCCGCAGCCAGCGCCCCACAAGCGCCGCGTCGCCGCAGGCGGCGTCGAGCTCTTGGTCGAGCGCGAGGGTGAGCGCCTCATCGAGCGCCCCCTCGCCCCTGCAGGCGACTAGCGTTGAGGTCTCATCCACCCATGCTGCGCGCGCCGCCCGCGCGAGGCGCTCCATGGCGGTGAGCGGCGGCGCGGGCGGCGCCCCCTCGCCGAGGGCGGCGGCCCCCTGAGCGCGGCGGGCGAGCTCAAAGGCGGCCACGAGGCGCGCGGCCTTCACGGGCCCCAGCCCCTTGACCTCGCAGAGGACCTGCGCGCTCGCCTCCGAGAGTCGCCGCAGCCCGCCGAGCGCGCTGAGGGCGGAGCGCGCGAGCTGCAGCGCGTCTTCACTCGGGCCCCGCCCCGTGCTGAGGATGAGCGCCACCAGCGCCTCCGGCTCAAGGCGCGCGGCGCCCTCGCTCATCAGGCGCTCGCGGGGGCGCAGCTCCGGCGGCAGGTCTCGGAGCGTGGGGCCGTCAGGGGCGAGCTGGGGGGCGAGCGGGGGGGGGGGGGCGCTTGAGACATCACGAGAGCTCCTCGGCGTGCGGTGGGGGGGCGCGCCGCTAGCGCAGTAGGTGTGCCAGATGTCCTCGCTGATTTTGATAAATATAAGTGTTTAATATTTTTGATTTAAATAACAGGAGCTGCGTGCGCGGGGTGGCTTAAAGCGAGACACCCACGGACGCCAAGGGACGGTCGTGTCGAGATAGAGCAACTGAGGAGAGCGACCGCGCGGGCTGAGGTCGAGGGGCGTCAGAGGGCACCCGCCCCGCGCCCACCGCGCCCACCGCGCCCACCGCGTCCACCGCGTCCACCCTAGAGCCTTTTACTCCAGAGGCTGCACCGAGAAGACAGCGCCGCCGCCGATCACCTCGCCCGTCTGGGGATTCACCCCCCCCACGCGCTCAAACGCCGAGAAGGACAGGTTGCAGTTGAGGTCCCCCTGGGCGCGCGCCGTGAAGGCCGCCTCAGAGCCGGTCCCGGTGGTCTCGTACTCGTACCAATAATAATGATTCTGCGTGACGGCGAACCCGAGCTCGGGCCACGGGGCGTTGCTCCAGGCGTTGGGGTAGGGGGAGCCGGGGGCGTCGGCGGGGACGCACTTGTCGGCGGGCTGACCGCAGCAGGCGTTGCGCCCGGGGGCCGCGCCGAACACCTGCCCCACGCCGGGGAATTGGGCGGGGATGATGGCGCCGGTGCGACTCGTCATGCTGCTAGAGCGGTAGTAGTAGTTGACGCTGCCGTCAAAGAGCTGCTTGAGGTTGATGATCGCCTCGGAGGTCTTGGCGCGGCGCATGTACTTGCTGAGGTTGGGGCCCGCCACCGCGGCGAGGATGCCCACGATCGAGATGGTGATCATCAGCTCGATGAGGGTGAAGCCGCGCGCGCGCTGGGGCGTAGGATGGCGTGAGAGCATTCTGGTCTCCTCGGGAGAGCCACCGCGCTCGCCAGGAGCGGGGGCGGGCGGCGGGCGAGCCGGGTGAAGCGTGTGTGCGCTCACACACTAGGCGCGCGCGTGTGTCTTGTAAACAGCCATTCCACCGCCACTCCCAC